>NZ_RAZO01000217.1:0-10410 GCF_004307535.1 Pseudomonas sp. Sample_9 | reverse complement strand
TGCGCTCGTCGGTGATCGGCAATTCTTGCGCGCCGTCAGCGATCAGCTTGCTGAAAAACGGCACCACGGAACCGCGCGATCCCGCCACGTTGCCATAGCGCACCACGGCGAATCGGGTCTGCTGTTCGCCGGCAATGTTGTTGGCGGCGACGAACAATTTGTCCGAAAGCAACTTGGTCGCGCCGTACAGATTGATCGGGCTGGCGGCCTTGTCGGTGGACAGCGCGACGACTTTCTTTACGCCGTTATCGATCGCCGCAGCGATGATGTTTTCCGCGCCGTTGACGTTGGTGCGGATGCATTCGGTCGGGTTGTATTCCGCCGCCGGCACCTGCTTCAACGCAGCAGCGTGCACCACGTAATCGATGCCGCGCATGGCCTGACGCAGACGATCGGCGTCGCGCACGTCACCAATGAAATAACGCATGCACGGCGCGTTGAACGTCTGCTGCATTTCGTACTGCTTCAGCTCGTCGCGGGAGAACACCACCACGCGCTTGGGCTGGTACTGCTCGAGCAGCCGGCGGATGAAGTTACGGCCGAACGAGCCGGTGCCGCCGGAGATGAAAATCGATTTTCCGTTGAACATGTTGTGATTCCTGTCCGGCCTGCTCAGGCGAGCAACTGCGCCCAATTGATCGAGGCGTTTTCGCCCAGAGTGAAACCTTTGCCGCTCAAGGCCAGGTTGGCGTTGTACGCCGGATCCTGGGCAAAGGCGTCGGGCCATTTTTCACGCAATGCCGCCAATGCCGCTGGCGCCTGTGGCAGCTCGCCGGTGTGCAGCACCTGCACCAGTGGCGTCCACACGGTGAGGTAACCGGCCTGACCGGCCTTCAGGCACAGGTCGACATCGGCATAGCCGTCGGCGAAGGTCGCTTCGTCGAGGCCGCCAAGGGCGTTGAACAGCTCTTTGCCAACCATCAGGCACACCTTGGAAACAGCCGAGTAATTCTGCTCGACAGCCAGACGCTGCATGTAGCCCTCAGCCTTGTGTTTTTCGCCGATGAAGGGCGAACCCACACCGTCGTTGAGGCCGAGAATCAGACCGGCCTGGGCAACCTTGCCGTCACGATCGACCAGTTTGGCGCCGACGATACCGACTTCCGGACGCTGGGCATGGTTGAGCAGCGAATCGATCCAGTTCGGATTGACCACTTCGCTGTCCGCCGCCAGCAGCACCAGGTATTCACCCTGCGCCTGCTCGCTGGCGGCGTTGAACAAGGCAACTTCGCTCAGCGGCTGGTCGGCACGCAACACGTTGACCTTGGCATGGCGCAGCGTGCCCAGCCAGTCGTTGACCTCTGCCGACTGGTTGGCGTTGGCTGCCAGCAGCACTTCGTAGCGGCTGTAGCGAGTACGCAGCAACACGCCTTCGAGGCAGCGACGCAGCACCGGCAGATCATCGATGACCGGCACAATGATCGACACCAGTGGCTGTTCGGTGTGGCGATAATCGATCTGCCAGGTGCCCGGCGTTGTCGATGTGACTTTGGCCTTGTAACCGCGATTGCCCAAGTGACGCAGCAGCGCCAGGCGCTCATGGGCGTTTTCTTCCAGAGGCGCCTGCTCGGTGATCAGCAGCGGCTCGTCGAGATGCGCGAGGCCGTCGAGGCCGCCCTGTTCGATGATGCGCAGCAACAGATCGAATTCCAGCGCCTTGCTGAAGTCGGCCTGATAGCCACCGGCCTCGAGCAGGACTTCACGACGGATCAGCCAGTGCCGCGCCATCAGCGACGGCACGCTTTGCAGCAGATCCAGGTTGAAACCGGGGCGGAATACGTCGACCAGTGCGCCGTTTTCCTTGCGCTGGATTTCATCGGTGGCCACCGCACGCACACCTTGGGCGCCGATCAGCTCAAGGCTGGCGCGCAACAGGCCGCTGGCAGTGAACAGATCCCCCGCCTCAGCCAGCATCAGCCAGTCGCTTGGCGACTGCTGGGCGCTCTGGTTAAGTTTGTCGACGACGTTGCCGGGCGTGACGCGGACAAAGTGCAGGGTGTTCTGCGCAGTGGTCGCCGCTGGTGCTTCACCGGTGGTGAACACAACAATCCTGAAGGCTTTGCAGTGTCCCTCGAGCAAGCTGTCGAGCGACACTTGCAGCTTGTCGATGTCGTTGTCCAGATCAAGCAGGAAGATGCCGAATTGCGGGCCACCGCCATCAGCCGCCAAGTGCTGGCTGATCGACTCGAGCTGCTCGATGGCGGGCGCGCGCGCAGCCAGCCATTGCAGAAGACGGCCGGATTTCATTTTGTCGAAGCTGGCCTGATGATCATCGACCGTCAGCGCCTCGAGGCGGGCGATCCATTCATGCATGGCTTGCGCCGCCGCCTCGTCACCAAGCACTTGCAGTTGCGCAGCCAGACGCTTGGCAACCACCTGGTTGAACGCGTTCAGGTCATGCGCTTGCCACAGCCGGTCAACCACACTCTCCGGCGTATCGTTGTTGCGCGCCTGCAAAAGGTGCGCCTGACGCGTCCAGATTCCTTCCAGCCCTTCCAGTTGCACACGGCCGGCGGGCATGGCGTGCAGCATGAATTCGAACTGTTCCAGACGATCGAAGAACGCTTGGTTGTAGAACGGCATTTCGACGTATTGCAGAGGCCCGAAACGACGATCCGGCAGCTTCAGTTCCTGGTTCCAGGTGGACTCGAAAATCAGTTCGGCGGTCAGCGAACGATTGGACTTCAGACAGTCGGCCATCGCCTGGAAGCTTTCGAGGACGAAGGCCTTGGTTTGCCTGGCATCGAGCCCCTCGATAGCGGAAGGCAACGACACGAGCAAATCGGCGAACGCCTCGCGCTCGGCCACCGATTTCGCATCGACGTAGGTCAGCGAGTGATAGACGTCGGTGCTGTGCTCGGACGTGCCATAGTTGATCTCGCGCACGACATACGGTGTCGGCAGGATCCGCGCCTTGGCATTGGCCAGCAGGAAGTAGACGTGACCGATTTCCTGCCATTGGAAATTCGTCCCCGGCGGCAGAGATGAGTGCCAGGTTTTCATCAGGTCGGTACGGGTCACCGCGTAGAACGGCGGGATGTACTGGCTCATGTAATCGATGACGCGTTCCTGCGCACGGTCGGACGCATAGTCCTCCTGGACCTTCTTGTCACGACGGTAGTAATTCACCCCACCGGCCAGCGTCAGGTACATCAGGCAATACCCGTGGCACATGCCGTAATCGGGGTTGGCCTGCAGGAAGTCCACGGACTCGGCGAGCGAGTCATGCAGAATGAAATCGTCATCGGCTGCCAGCACCATGTACGGCGTGGTCAACTGCTCCACGCCATAGGCCAGCTTCGCCTGCATGCCCCAGTAAGCGAACTGCGGCACGTGGTGATAGTCGACGGCGGAAAAATCGTCTTCCGGCCGTTCCGGCGTGGAATCCAGCACCATGATCCTGCAGGGCAAGCTGCTGTAGTACTTGACCGCCCGGCGCAGGAACGCCGGCCGATTATGCGTAATCAGCACCACGGTCAACAGCTCGCTGAGTGATCGTTCAGAACTGTACTTGCCTTGCATAACTTCTCTCCACAACCGGCGACTCGCCGAAACAACGCTGGGTAAATGTTGCGAATTAACGGACGCGACGCAGGTAGCCGTCCGGCGCCACGGTGATCAGCAATTTGTTCTGCAATTGCTGGTCGATTTCGAAGTCCCGGTTCTCTTCCAGGTACTTCCACACGGCGGTTTTCGGGTTGTCGCCCGGGCCCCATGGACGATCCGGGAAGAAGTCGGCCGGCATGTCTTCAACCACGGTGTCCATGACCACGCAGTAGCTGTCGACCGACACCAGCGGCGCGTAGAGGCGCAGCTCTTCGAGCACGTGGTCGTGGGTGTGGTTGGAGTCGAGAACCAGAATGACTTTCTTGCCTTTGGCGGCGGCCTGCACCTGAGCGGCAATGGCCGGGTCGATGCTCGAACCTTCGATCATCTTGATGCGCTTGGCCATCGGGTGGCTTTCGATGGCTTCGCGGTTGTGCGGACGAATGTCGAGGTCGATGCCCAGCACTTCACCGTGGCCTTGCAACTCCAGCAGCGAGGCGTAGTAGATGATCGAACCGCCGTGGGCAATACCGCACTCGATGACCAGGTCCGGCTTGACCTGCCAGATGATCTCCTGCATCGCCATCATGTCTTGCGGCAGCTGGATGATCGGGCGGCCCATCCACGAGAAGTGGTAGCTGTATTTGTGCTTGGCCGATTCGTTGAAGAAATCCCGGGCCAGGCCGGTCAGTTTCTGGTCGTCACCCTGTTGGGCGATCTGCTCGCGGCACTCGGCTTCGAAAGCCTGGTTGATGCTGTTGTCGGTCATGTCGGTCATCTCAAGGGTCACTGGAACGAAGCGCTGTCGACGGCGTGATAGACGTAGCGTCCACCGGTCATCCGCTTGATCTCTTCGAGGTAATTGGAATTCATCACAAACAGGTGCGCGCCTTCGGGCAGCGCATCCATCGCCTCTTGCGGCGATGACACTCGCGCACCGCTCAGGGGCAGATAACGCCCCTGCTTGGCCGGGTTGATATCGATCACGCGATCGACCGCGACGCCGGCGCGTTGCAGGAACAGCGAATAGATCACGCCTTTTGACGAGGCGCCCCAGATCGCCGAACCCTGTGCAGGCGCCGAGCGGATGATCTGCACAGCGCGGTCGAGGCTGACGCTGAAATCTTCCGGCAGGGCCAGGCGCGCCACCGGTTGCTCCGGGGTCAGGCGCAACGTCGACAGATCGGCGACGATGTACAGATACTGGCCACCGAACAGATGCCCGGCCTCATGCACCGTGCCGAACATCCGGCGCAAGTCATCGAGGCGGAAATAGTTGACGTGTTCGTAGAACAGGTCGAACCACGCCTTGTGCTCAAGGATCCAGTCCAGGCACGGCACTTCGATGTAGATCTGCCCGCCCTGATTGGCTTCGCCGATCACGGCCAGAAAGCTCACCGGGTCCTCAATGTGCTCCAGCACATGACGCAACACGATGGCATCGGCCGACAAGCCGAGACCGCGCGTAAACGGCGCCTTGATCACGTCAGGGTTTTCGCCTTCGTAAGCCGGGTCGATGCCGGTGATCGAATAGCCAAGGCCTTTGAGCAACTCAAGAAAATAGCCCTTGCCGCAGCCGACTTCGATCAGTTCCTGGCCCTTGAAGTGCTTGGCGATGATGCCTTCGACATCGCTCAGGTGTTGCTGGAACTGGCCGGAGTGCGCCTGCTCGTTCTGATAGTCGGCGTCATAGCTGAGCTTGTCGGCGTCGAACGCGGCGTTGAAAACCAGACCGCTGCGTTCGTCCTGCACCAGCAGCATGTCGGCGCTGGCCGAGGCCCGCGCCGATTCGGCATCGGCGAAAGTACGGTTCTGCAACACTGGCAGGCCGGTAGCCCGGTACAACTCGTGCCTCATGGCGACTCTCCCATTAACTGTTGCAAGCGCTCGGTGACGGCCCAGAACGCCAGCGGTTCGTGCGTCGGATACGGGTAGTGGCCGAGGTTCAGATCCACTGTTGCGCCACGCTCACGCAAGCGCTGTTCGACCAGCGCACGCACCGACACCGGCTGGCCGCTGGCACAGTTGACCACGCCATCGAAGTCGCGCTGATGGAGGATCGCGGCGAGATGACTCGCGGCGGTTTCAATCGCGAGGAAATCGCGCAACTGCTCACCGGCCGACATGTTGAACGATGCCTCGCCGCTATCGATTGCCCGATCCAGCGCGGCCAACAGGCTGTTGGGGTTCTGCCCTTCGCCGTGCAGGTAGAACAAGCGCGCCCACTGCAAAGTGAACGGCCGCTCCTGCTGCAGGCTCTGCAGAAACAGGTGCAGCGTGTGCTTGGCCAGACCGTAGGGATTACTCGGCCGTGGCTCGGTTGCTTCGCTGAGCGGGCCGCTTTGCATGCCGTATTCAAAGCAGGTGCCGGTCACCAGAACCTGCTGCACGCCCGCCTCGACCGCGCTTTTGATAAAGCGGTAATCGGCCATCAGGTTGTGCTCGAAATGAAACAGCGCCCGATAGTTCGGCAGCCCCGGCCAGGCCAGATGCGCGAGTGCGTCGATGCCTTCGGTCAGCGCGACGACGTTCAGGTCGGCCGCGTGAATATCTGCTGCGATGAACTCGACGTCATTGATCCACGGCATGCCCTGCGCGGTTTCTGCGTTGCGCGCCACGGCGCGAATCTCGCAGCCACGCGCCAGCAATGCGGCAACCAGATGCCGACCGACAAAGCCTGTGGCGCCAGTGACCAGAACCTTCACAGCACTTTCAACTCAGGCACGGCGATGACGAAGCGCCCGTCCCACTGACGCACCTGCGCCAATTGCTGACTGACTTCGGGCAACAGGTTCCACGGCAACACCAGCACGTAGTCCGGCCTGTCGATTTCGATCTGCGCCGGCGCCACGATCGGAATGCGGCTGCCCGGCAAGAACTTGCCCTGCTTGTGCGGATTGGCATCGGCCACCCAGGCCAGCAGATCCGCTTTGACTCCGGCGTAATTGAGCAAGGTATTGCCCTTCGCCGCGGCGCCATAACCGACCACACGTTTGCCGTCGGCCCTGGCCTGCAACAGGAAGCGCAGCAGGTCATGTTTGATGCGTTCGGCAGCAGGCGCGAGGGTCGCGTAGTACTCGGCGGTTTTCACCCCGGCATCGAGTTCGGCCTGCAATTGTTGCTGAACTGCCGGGAGGACAGCGCGGCGCTGGCCGTCCTTGCGCTGCACGAATACGCGCAACGAGCCGCCGTGGGTGCTCAACTGGCCGACATCAAACACTTCCAGGCCATTGCGCTCGCACAGGGTCTGCACGGCGGTCAGCGACAGGTAGGAATAATGTTCGTGATACAGCGTGTCGAACTGCGCGCCGGCCATCAGCGTCAGCAGTTGCGGAAACTCGAAGGTGGCGACGCCGGTCGGCTTGAGCAACGTCGCGAAGCCGGCGAGGAAATCGTTGATGTCGGGCACATGGGCCAGCACGTTGTTGGCTGCCATCAGGTCGGCGCTCCAGCCTTCGCTGCGCAATTGCGTGGCGGTGTCGCGGCCGAAGAACAGCTCACGAATCTCCAGGCCTTTTTCCCGTGCAGCCTGTGCGGTGCTGCGGGTCGGCTCGACGCCCAGACACGGGATGCCGCGCGCGGCGACGTATTGCAGCAGGTACCCGTCATTGGCGGCGACCTCGACCACACGGCTGTCGGCGTTCAGACCGAAACGCTCGCTCATCTCGGCGACATAGCGCTCGGCGTGATTCAGCCAAGTACTGGAGAACGAACTGAAGTAGGCGTATTCGGCATCGAACAGGCTGTCGGCACTGGTGTAGTCCTCGGTCTGAACCAGCCAGCATTGCTGGCACACCGCGACTTTGAGCGGCACCCATTGCTCGGCCTGCTCCAGGCGATCGGCATGCACGTAGGCGTTGGACGGAGGCGAAGTGCCGAGGTCGATCAGCGGCAGGCTCAGCGGTGCGGCGCACCCACGGCAATTCATAGACGCACTCCAGCAAAGTGTTGATCAAGCGCGGGATGGCTGGAGTCACGCGCTGACAAATTATTGACAGGCAACGGCCAGGCAATCGCCAGCCGTGGATCGTTCACCGACAAGCCGCCCTCGTGCTCCGGCGCGTAATCGGCGCTGTGCAGATAGAGCAACTCGGCGTCGTCAGTGAGCGTCTGAAAGCCATGAGCGAAACCTGCCGGAATCAGCAGGCTGCGGCCATCGCCCGCCTTCAAGTGCTCGGCGTGCCAGTGCAGATACGTCTCCGACTCGGGACGCAAATCCACCGCAACATCCCAGACTTCACCGCGCAGGCACGTGATCAGCTTGGCTTCCGGTGCGTTGGCATTTTGATAATGCAAGCCACGCACACTGCCCTTTTCGCGGGTGCAGGAGTGGTTGATCTGGCGGATATGAAATTCATTGCCGAACGCACTCAGGCTGCCCTCGCAGAACAACCGGGCGAAGTGCCCGCGCTGGTCTTCGAAACGTTTGTGCTGAACGCTGAACAGGCCGGCCAATGGCAACGCTTGCAGGGAAAACTCGCTCACAGCGCGCCTCGGTACAGATTCAATTGGCCCAGAGTCACGGCGCGCATGTCATCGCCGTTCTGCCACGCCAAGTGCCAATCCAGGGTCTGCGCAAGGCACGCTTGCAACGACCAGCGCGGCTGCCAGCCGAGCACCTGCCGCGCACGACTGCTGTCCAGACGCAGCAGACCGGCTTCGTGCAATTCACTCGGTTCGATACGCAGACCACGGGCCTGCGGCCAGCGATTGGCGAGTAGCTCGACCACTTCGCCGACGCTGCACATGTCCGCCTCACCGGGGCCGAAGTTCCACGCACCGGCGTATTCCGGGCCGTATTCGTAAAGCGCGGCAGCCAGTTGCAGATAACCGGCCAGCGGCTCCAGCGCGTGCTGCCACGGGCGCACGGCTTGCGGATAGCGCAGGGTTACCGGCTCGTCGGCAGTCCAGGCTTTCAGTACGTCGGGAATCAGTCGCTCCGGGGCAAAATCACCGCCGCCCAGCACATTGCCGGCGCGTGCGGTCGCCAGGGCCAAACCATGTTCGGCATGTTTGTCCGCCGGGAAAAACGACGCGGCATAGGACTGCGCGAGCAATTCGCAGCAGGCCTTGCTGCTGCTGTAAGGATCGTGGCCACCGAGCGCTTCGTCTTCGCGGTACGGCCACAGCCATTCCTTGTTGGCGTAGACCTTGTCGGTGGTGACCAGCACGCAGGCACGCACGCCGCCGATCTGACGAATCGCTTCGAGCAGGTTCAGCGTGCCCATGACGTTGCTGGAATAGGTGCCGAGCGGATCGCGATAGCCCTCGCGTACCAAGGGCTGGGCGGCGAGATGCAGAACAATTTCCGGCTCGGTCTCGGCAATGATTTCGAGCAAGGCGCCGAGATCGCGCAGATCGCCGCGTTGATCATTGATGCCTTCGTGCACGCGCGCCAGTTCGAACAGGCTCGGCTCGGTCGATGGGTCCAGGGAAAAACCGCTGACTTGCGCGCCGAGGCTTTGCAGCCACAGGGTCAGCCAACTTCCCTTGAAACCGGTGTGCCCGGTGACCAGGACGCGTTTGCCACGCCAGAAATCCGCATTCAAGCCCATTGCTTCCATGGGGCCTCCCCGCTCTGCCACAGCGCTTCGAGATGGTTCTTGTCGCGAAGGGTGTCCATTGGATGCCAGAAACCTTCGTGTTCGAAGGCCTTGAGTTGTTCGTCCTGCGCCAGACGGGCCAAAGGCTCGGCTTCCCAGGTGGTGCTGTCATCGCTGATGTAGGGCAGTACTTTTGGCGAAAGCACGAAGAAACCGCCATTGATCCAGCCACCGTCACCACGGGGTTTTTCGGTGAAGCCCAGCACTTGATCGCCCTGGCGTTCGAGCGCGCCGTAACGGCCTGGCGGCTGCACGGCAGTGACGGTCGCCAGGCGGCCGTGGGCTTTGTGGTAATCGACAAGCTGGGCAATGTTGATGTCGGAAACACCGTCGCCGTAGGTGAAGCAGAACGCTTCTTCATCCTTGAGATAACGCGCGGCCCGCAACAGGCGGCCACCGGTCATGGTTTCCTCGCCGGTGTCGATGAGGGTCACACTCCACGGCTCGCTGTAGTTTTGATGGACGTCCATGCGGTTGTTGCGCATGTCGAAAGTGACATCGGAGGTGTGCAGAAAGTAGTTGGCGAAGAAGTCCTTGATCGCGTAGCCCTTGTAGCCCAGGCAGATGACGAAGTCGTGGATCCCGTGAGCGGAATACTGCTTCATGATGTGCCAGAGAATTGGCTTGCCGCCGATCTCGATCATCGGCTTGGGCTTGAGGTGCGACTCTTCACTGATGCGCGTGCCGAGGCCACCCGCCAAAATAACTGCCTTCATCGTCTCCCCTCTCGTACGTCACCGGGCTGCGCACAGCTTTCTTGAGCGTTGCAGGCCTTCTGGCTAAACCTTCTGCCGGACCGGGCGCCGCTGGAAAGACCACGAGCGCTCGTTTTATGGCGATTTGCGGGGCACTTGCAGGAAACGCGCCAGCTCAGAGTCGACGTGGTGGGGACGGGCTAGGGATTTTGATTGGGGACATATCCCTTATCGCGGGTGCTGCCGCTGGCGGTTTGGTCTCCGAATCAGTCCCGTAACGAAGCCTGTCGCCGGGGCAAAAGATCAAAAAGCCAAATCAAAGGCCAGATCAAAAGCCACAGCCAGATCAAGAGCCAGAGCCGAAGCAAGAGCAAAAGCCAGAGCCGAAGCAAGAGCAAAAGCCAGATCAAAAGATCGCAGCCTTCGGCAGCTCCTACAGGTGGATCGCATACCACTCAAGAAAAGGTCGGCTGTCAGGCCTCCTTCGCGAGCAGGCTCGCTCCCACAAAAGCAAAGCAGCGCAGCTGCCCGCGGCAAAGCCGCCCCACTCAACAATGAGCGCAAGC
>NZ_RAZO01000075.1:0-10494 GCF_004307535.1 Pseudomonas sp. Sample_9 | reverse complement strand
TCTACGATGCCGACGGCGATCTGGTGGCGGTGGCCAACTGCGCGCCAAGCTTCAAACCGTTGCTGTCGCAAGGCTCGGGCCGCACGCAAATCGTGCGGATGAACTTCATTGTCACCAGTACCGGGAACATTCAGCTCAAGATTGATCCGTCGGTGGTGCTGGCGACGCGTGAGTACGTCGACGCGAAAATTCTGGAAGAGTTGTACAAGCTCGACAGCAAACAGTCGGTGCGTGTCGCGACAACGGCCAACGTTGTGCTGACGGGGCTTCAGTCCATTGACGGCGTGGCACTGGCTGTCGGTGACCGGGTACTGGTGAAAAGCCAGAACGCCGCCAAGGACAATGGCATTTGGGTTGCAGCAGCGGCAGGCTGGTCGCGTGCGGCAGATGCAGACTCGAATGCCGAGGTGACCTCGGCGTTGCTGGTATCGGTCGAGCAGGGCGCAACATTGGCTGATACACGCTGGCAGTTGATCACCGACGGGGCGATTGTCTTGGGCACCACGGCGCTGACCTTCCAGAACGTCACGCAAGGCTTCGCGCCGATCAACTCGCCGGCGCTGATCAATCCCACGGGAAATACCCCGGGTCAATTCGACAGCAGTAAGCTGCTCGCGAATACCGAATTTGTTAAGCGTATGGGCGTTGAGTATTCATCCTTTACGACCAATGGGGTGAATACGGCGCTTACAGCGGCGCATGTAGGGGGAATGCACAATTTTTCAGGAGCTGCATTATTGGTGGCCACGCTACCCCCTACAGCGGGCGTTGCCCAAGGCGCGACAATCTCCCTTGTTTGCTCTAGCGGGGTTGGCCTGAGCATTCAGCCGGCGGCCGGGGACGCGCTGTATACGTCAATCGGCTCAGTTGGATCGATCGTGTTGGGGGTGGCTGACACGGCAGAATTTGTCCGCATCGATACTCAATGGCGCTTACTAGGTGGTACTGCGGCGCTCAAGTATTGCGCCGTGATGCAGGGTGCCAACTGGTTGACGCAGCCGCAGTTTGATAGCGGTAAGTCATTCGCGACGACGGAATTTGTCCAGCGCGCGCTAGGTAACTTGGCCGGTGTGGCAGATATCGGGACTGGCACATTTGCGAATGCTGGCCACGTTGGCAAAAACTTAAACATCGGCGCCGGCAACTCATTCCTGCCGTCCACGGCAGGCATCGCTGATGGCTCGGTTCTGCATTACAAAAATACGGGCATTGGCAGCCATACGCTGTCCCGCACCGGGGCTGACGTAATTTCCTGCGATGGATCGCCCTTGACGTCGATCGTAGTTGGCACCGGCGAAGACCTGCAATTAGTCAAGGTTGGTGCCAACTGGATTGGCTCGGGAACGGCGGCGCTTAAACACAGTGCGGCCTTCATGGCCTCTTTACCTAGCGGTTATCAGAAGCTTCCAAGCGGCCTTATTCTTCAGTGGGGGTCGACGGGCGTCACGACGACGTCGGTAGGCGCCACCTTCCCGGTGACCTTTCCAAACCGCTGTGCGTGGATTTGCAGCCAAGACAATGGCGGGGCACCAAGCGTATCGATTTGGACTTTCACTGTCGCAGGGAGCGGCTTCACGGCGCACAACATTGGCGCGTTGAACAAGGGTTCGGCGGCAGTAATCGCTTCGGTCGCGTCAGCCTGCGCATGGTTTGCCGTGGGCTACTGAGGAGAAATATCTATGTTCGCTTCACCGTCCAAGTGCGGTTTTTTTGATCCTTCGATTCATTCGTCGATGCCGGATGACGTGATCGAGATTACAGCTGAGCGCCATGCGCAACTACTGAAGGGCGAGTCACAGGGGAAGATGATTGACTTCACGCCTGTCAGCGGCCCGGAGTTGATCGACAAGCCCCAGCCGACTTACGAGGCGCAGGTTGCTGAAGAGCGTGGTTGGCGCGATTCGCAATTACTCTTAACTGATCCTCTGGTTTCCCGCCATCGCGACGAAGTCGAAGAAGGCGGGTTGACCTCGATCACACCTGAGCAATATGCCGACCTGCAACGCTACCGCCGGCTGTTGCGCGAATGGCCGCAAGGGGATCAATTCCCACTGATCGATCATCGTCCGATCTCACCGCCCTTGTTGATCGAGCAGATCCAATAGACGCCCCGCACTGACGGGGCGTTTTCTTTTCCGTTACGCGTAACACGAACATCCTCACAGCCTCGCTTATGCGGGGCTTTTTCGTTTCTGGAGACTGACCCTTATGAGTTTTTTCCACGGCGTCACGACCACCTCGGTCGACACTGGCGCGCGCACCATCTCGCTGCCGTCGTCATCGATCATCGGTCTGTGCGACACCTTCACTCCTGGCGTTCTGGGCGGTGGTACGGCCAAGGCGGGCGAACTGAAGTTGATCACCACTGAGCGCGAAGCCATCGCCGCTTTCGGCCCTGACTCGGCGATCACCAAGGCCTGTCAGGCCATCTACGTCAAGGCCAAAGCGGTGATCGTCGCCATCGGCGTGGCCAAGCTGGAAGACCCCGCGCTGCAGACCTCGGCGATCATCGGCGGCGTTCTGGCCTCGGGTCAGCGCACCGGACTACAGGCGCTGCTTGATGGCAAAAGCCTGTTCAACGCCCAACCGCGGCTGTTGATCGCGCCTGGCCATACGGCGACTCAGGCGGTGGCCACAGCGCTCGATAGCGTGGCGCAGAAGCTGCGCGCTATCGGCATCATCGACGGCCCGGGTACGACCGACGAGGCCGCTATTGCCTACGCCGAGAACTTCGGCAGTCGCAACCTGTTCATGGTCGATCCCGGTGTTAAGTACTGGGACACCGTAACCAGCTCGACGGTCGACGCGCCCGGCTCGGCTTGGGCAGCAGGCCTGTTTGCGTGGACGGATGCTGAATACGGTTTCTGGGCCTCGCCATCGAACAAGGAATTGACTGGCATCACCGGTACCGGCCGCGCGGTCGAGTACCTGGACGGCGACGAAACCTGCCGGGCCAACCTGCTCAACAACGCCAATATCACCACGATCATTCGCGACGACGGTTACCGCCTGTGGGGCAACCGCACGTTGTCGAGCGATCCGAAGTGGGCGTTTGTTACCCGCGTTCGCACGCTGTTCATTCTTATGGACGCGGTGCAGGCCGGGCACAAGTGGGCGGTTGACCGCTCGATCACCAAGACCTACGTGACGGATGTCACCAACGGTCTGGATGCATTCATGCGCGACCTGAAAGCCCAGGGCGCAATCATCAACTTTGAAGTATTCCCCGACACCGAACTGAACACGGCCAGCCAGATCGCCCAGGGCAAGGTGTATTGGCGCATCCGTTTCACCGACGTGCCGCCGGCAGAGAACCCGAATTTCCTTTTCGAAGTCACCGATCAGTGGATGACCGAAGTGCTTGAAGCAGCCTAAGGGGGCGTAACCAATGATTCCTCAGACTTTGTACAACACCAACCTGTTCGTCGACGGCGTGAACTTCTCCGGCGACGTGCCGAGCCTGACGCTGCCCAAGCTGACCACCAAGACTGACGAATATCGTGGGGGCGGCATGGCCGGTCCCATCGAGATGGATCAGGGGCTGGAAAAAATGGAAGCCTCGTTTGTCACCAAGGGCGTGCGCCGCGAGTCGCTCAAATACTTCGGTCTGGCTGACGGCACCGCTTTCAACGCCACGTTCCGAGGTGCCTTCAAGGGCCAGAAGGGCGCGGTGACAGCGGTCGTTGCCACCCTGCGCGGTCGGCTCAAAGAGGTTGATCTGGGTGACTGGAAAGCCGGTGATGCTGCCGAGATCAAACACGCCGTTGCGGTCACGTACTACAAGCTCGAAATCGACGGGCGCCTGATGTACGAGATCGACATGGTCGCTGGCATTCAAGTGATCGACGGCAAAGACCAACTGCTCGAAGTGCGCAACGCGCTCGGCCTGTAAGGAATAGATCCAGATGACTCAAGCAATCGCTCAAAACCTGCCGGCCTGGCTGTCGCTCAGCGCGCACGGCGCGGTCGTGACGCTGACCCGCCCAACCAAAGCCAACAGCATCGACGTCGAGACGTTGAACCTGCGCAATCCAACCGTGCGTGAAGTGCGCGCGGCTGATCGTGCTGCCAACGGCGATGATGAACAGCGCGAACTGATGCTGTTCGCCGGTCTCGCCGAAGTCGGGCTGAAGGATCTGGAAGGCCTCAAGCTGACGGATTATCGCCGCGTGCAAACGGCGTATTCGCACCTGGTACCGAAAACCGATTATTCGGACTCGATGCCGGCATGGTTGTCGCTGACCACCGATCAGGTGCTGGTGACACTGTCGTGCCCGAGCGAAATCAACGGTGTGACCGTCGACAAGTTGGCATTGCGCTCGCCGACCGTTGGCGACGTGCGAGCGGCCAACCGTGAGGTGGGTGGCGACGATGAGCAGCGCGAGCTGGTGTTGTTTGCTGCGTTGTCCGGCGCGTCGGTGGCGGATCTGGAGGGGCTGAAGCTGGTGGATTTTAACCGCTTGCAGGCCGGCTATTTTCGCATGGACAACGACGACGGGCTTTAACCCCAGCGTGATCAAGTCTGCGGCGAAACGTCTGGCGGCGGAAACCGGGTTTTCCGCCGCCGAGATCCAGTCGATGCCGTTCGCGGACATGGTCTGGTGGCTCACGGATTGAGCTGCCACCGGTAGTGCTGGGCACATGAGGGCCATGACATGGCAAACAAACTCGCCCTCGGGCTGGTGATCGGCGGCGCCGTCAGTTCCACGGTCGGCGCCGCGTTCAAGGATGTGACTGGGCGCATCAAGCGCCTTGAGGCAGAAGGCAACAAAGCGCGCGTGCTGCAGAGCACGATTGGCGACACCATCCGCCTGCGCGAAGAATGGAAAAAGGCTCACGACACCGGCGCTGCCGGCGCGTCCAAATTACTCAACCGTTTGAACTCGAACCTCGACAGCCTGAAAAAGCAGGGGATAGAGGTCGGCCGGCTGGAAAAAGCCTATCGCTCGATGGGGCAGACGGCCAACAAAGCCGAGCTGAAAGCCAAGGGTCATCAGCAGATTGATTCTGGCGTAAAGGGCATGAAGGGTGCCGTCGGTGCAGCGGTGGTCGGTGTCGGTGCGATGGCGGTACCGACCAAGGTCAGCGCTGATTTTGGCGCGATTGTGCGAGATATCGCGATCAAGGCCGGTATTGCCAACAAGCCGCAAGAGCAGGAGATGTCGCGCAAGATCATCGACACATCACGCGACACCGGCATGGCGCGCAACGATGTGGCCGACGTGGTCAATCAGTTGGTCGGCGCCGGTATGGACCTGAGCAAGGCGCTGGAGTACGCGCCTGTCGCGGCCAAGTTTGTCGTGGGGCAGGGATCCAGCGGCGTCGACACGGCGAAAATGATCAACGCCCTGGGGCAGAACGCCAAGATCACCGACCCCAAGCAGATGCAGCAGGCGCTGGAGGCGATTGCCTACCAAGGGCAGGCGGGCAGCTTTGAAGCGGCCGACATGGCCAAGTGGTTTCCGGAGCTGTTGGCCAACATGGCCAGCAACGGCATCACTGGCCTGGATGCGGTGACGCAATTGGGCGCCATGTTGCAGGTCCAGATGAAGCAGGCCGGCAGTTCGGACGAAGCGGCCAACAACCTGAAAAACTGGATGGGCAAAATCGGTTCGACCGATACGGTCAAGGCTTACGAAAAAGCCGGGATCGATTACAAGGGATCGATGCAGACCGGTTTGCAAAACGGTATGTCGACGCTTGAGACCAGTATGGCGCTGGCTCAGAAGTACATTCAGGCAACCGATCCGAAGCGCGCTGCCGCCATGGCCGAAGCGACGTCGAAAATCAGCAAAGAAGCCAACCCCGAAAAGGCCAAGGCCATGATGGCCTCGCTGGAAGAATCCCTGCGCACCGGCGACCTGTTCGCCGACATGCAGGTCAAGGCCGCGCTGTCGGCCTACATGCAGAACAAGGCGCTGTACAGCCAGCTCAAAAACGATTCGCGGGACGCGACCGGGATCCTCGACAAGAACCTCGCCGAGCGGCGCGAATCGTCATCGCAGAAATGGGCGGAAATGGCCCAGTCGATGGATGACGCCATGCGCAGCATCGGTGATGCGCTGCGCCCGGTGACGGACACCGTGGCCGAGTCGTTGACCAAGGTTACTAAAGGCATTACATCGCTGACGGATAGCGCGCCCGGGGTAGTTGCCGGTATCGCCACGGTCGGAGCAGGGCTGATCGCCTTAAAAGGTATCATCAGCACGGTCAAGATCGGCAAGGGGCTGTTAAACCTTGCGCGTGGGTCGCGCGGTGGCCGGGGTGGGAGCGAAACACGCAATAAAAATTCCGGGGAGCCTGATCTGGTAGCGACTGGTCTGGATGTTGTTTCGGGGGTGAAGGAAGCGGCTACAGGCGGTGGCCTTGGTGCTGCAAATGATGCAGGTAACGACGGCGTCCAAAAGGTTTTCGTCGTCAATGCCGGCGCTATGGGGGGCGGTGTGGATGCGTCGGGCGAATCGCGCCGACGGGGACGTGGGTCAAGGCGCAGCGCTCGGCGCCGGTCGTTGCCGAGTTCGAGAGGTCCTCGCCCGTCTGTGCCTCGTTCACCTGTTCCGGTTTCACGTCCCCCTGTTTCGATCCCATCGCCATCAGTCCCTTCCGTTCCAAGTGGAGCAGTGTCCAAGCTCGGCGTCGTTGCAGGAACCGTCAGTAAGGTCGGCAAGGCGGCCAAGGTTATTCCTGGCGGCACGCTGCTGGAGTCCGGCGCGATGGCTTTTGAAACCTTTCAAAACGCCAAGACCAAGGACGAAAAAGCCGAAGGTTACGGTTCGGCCGCTGGCAACCTGGCCGGCACCATGGCCGGTGCAGCAGCAGGCGCCGCCATCGGTTCGGTTGTGCCGATCATCGGCACCGCTATCGGCGGCATGATCGGTGCTTACCTGGGCAGTCAGGGCGGTGCGGCGCTGGGCGGGTCGTTGGGTAAGTCGCTGTTCGGCGGTGAGGATGAAAAGCCCGAGCAAACGGCAAAGGCGCCGGTGCCGACCACGCCGCTCATGATGGCATCAGCGGCGCAGCAAGGCCCGGTGCTGGGGGATGTCGCGCGCTCAATGGCGGTGACGGCGCCGCTCAAGTCGGCGGCGATGGCCATCCAGCCCAAGGAGCCGGCGAAGCCGGAGCCGGCCAAGGTGGATCAGCAGTTTCAGTATTCACTGAGCATGCCGGTGACCGTGCAGGGCGATGTCAAAGACCCGGAAACCTTGGCGCAGGATCTGATGCCGCACATGCAGCGAATGATGGCGGACGCGGCGAGGAGTAACGCCGCCAAGCTGTACGACGAACCCCATGTCTAAGGAGGTTTCATGGCTTACATGGAGCAGATGCAATCAAGTCTGAAGTATCTGGTGGATGCGGCGGAAACCGGGCGGCGCAGTGCTGACGGCATGCTGACCCCGGTCAACGGCGCGATCCGCGAACTCACCGGCGCCGCGTCCGAGCTGGAAAACATCCCGTTTGTCGGTCCCGCCATCGGCGCCAAACTTCAGCGGGTGATGCGCGGCGTCGACGCAGCTCAGGCCAAGGTCGGTCAGGTGGTGGCGGTGTACGGCCGCGCCACCCGGGCGGCGGCAGAAGTGCAGGAGCGGCTGGGTACGTTGAAGGAGCAGGCGGGCAAGGCGGCCACGGCAATCAATAACGTCGCCAGCAAGGTCAGTCCGTCGCTGGCCAACATCGTGCCCACCAGTTCCTTTGCCGGTGAGGCCACGCCGGCGCCGGAGGCGGTGAAGCCATTCCCCCATCTGATGATCATTCAGCCGCGCGATCCGAAAATTGAGCCGTATTACTTCAACCTAGACACGGCGGCCTTCGATGAGCTGAGTCGTTCGACCGAATTCCGCTGGGCTTCTCAGGAGCGGCTGACGCGCCGGCCGGCGAAGCAGGCCATCGGTATGGGCGATGAAAAGTTGACGCTCAAAGGCACAATCTACCCGGGCTTCAAGGGTGGGTTGAAACAACTGGACACCCTGCGCTCCATCGGGGCCAGGCTGCAGCCGCTGACGCTGACCACGGGTTATGGCGAAGTGATCGGAACGTGGTGCCTGAAAAATATCAACGAGGAACAGTCCGCGCTGTTGCACGGGGGGATTGCTCGCAAACAGGGGTTCACTTTGGAGTTTGAGCGCTATGGCGACGACATGCAGGACGTCTGATGGCGACATGCTCGATGTCATTTGCAACAACATTTACGGCCATCTGAATGGCAGCGTCGAAGCCGTGCTCGATGCCAATCAGGGGCTAGCCGATGAACCTCAGCCGTTCCGGTCTGGCGTGATTATCGTCCTGCCGGATCTACCCAGTCCGACCAGTGAGGGCGTCAGCTTGTGGGATTGACTCTGGCAATGCCCAGCGACGCGCTGTTTTTCTGACCCGCCCTGTGCGGGTTTTTTATCGGGAAAAACCCATGACTCCAATGTTTCGAATTGTCGCCGATGGGGCCGATGTGACGGCCAAGATCAATGATCGGCTGCTGTTGCTGCGCACCTCTGACAAGCCGGGCATGGAGTCCGACGAATTTGAGTTGCGTATCGACGACCGTGATGGGCAAGTGAAACTGCCACCGCGTGGCAGCTCAATCGAGATCTACCTGGGGTATGCCGAAACGACGTTGACGCGCATGGGCAGTTACACCGTCGACACGGTCGAGATATCAGGCCCACCGGATACCATCGTGATCAAGGGCAAGGCCAGCGACATGCGTGGCAGTGGCAAGACCATCCGCAGCGGAAGCTGGGAAGACGTGCCGCTGTCGAAGATCGTGGCTGACGTTGCGGCGCGCAATGGCTGGACGCCGGTGTGTCCGGTGTCGACCAAGGTCGCCCGGGTCGACCAGCTCAACGAGTCCGATTTTAATTTCATCACCCGTCTGGCCAAGCAATACGACTGCACGGCCAAGGTGGCCGACGGCAAGCTGTTGGTGATGCCGCGCCAAGGTGGCCAGACGGCCAGCGGCAAAGCATTTGGCGCTATCACGCTGACCCGCAGTGATCTTAGCCGCTGGCAATTCAGTCTCGGTGATCGCAACTCGCACAAGGCGGTGGCCACCAAGCATCAGGACAAAAAGAACGGCAAGCTCGCGGTCGTCACCATCGACAACGATGACGCACCGGACGGCCTGCCGGCAGTGCATACCGACCGACATATCTACCCTGATAAAGGCGCCGCTGAGGCGGCGGCCAAGGCTCGTCTTTCGGCGTTCAACCGCTCGACCGCCGATGTGCGTCTTGAGATGCCCGGCCGGACTGACATCTTCGCTGAGCGTACCATCATCGCTCAGGGTTTCAAGGTCGGGCTTGATGGTGAATACCTGGCGGATTCGGTCGAGCAGGTGTTCACCCAGTCTGGGTGGTCGACCACGGTCGAGTGCAACGCCGGCAAAGCCGGTAAATCCAAGGGCAAGAAAAAGAAAGGGCCAAAACCACCCCTCAAGGTGGTGAACATCGAGAAGCAATAGCCGCATCCCATCGCCGCCTGAGTGCGGTTTTTTTACGTCTGGAGTTTGTATGTCCATCACTGAACAACAGCTGCAAAGCATCATGCCCAACGCCCGCCGCCAAGCGGGCGTTTTTGTATCCGCCCTCAACGCAGCCATGGCCCATCGACAGATCAACACGCCGAAACGCCAAGCCGCGTTTCTGGCGCAAGTCGGTCACGAGTCGGGTCAGTTGCAGTACGTCCGGGAACTGGGCGGCGATCAGTACCTGAGCAAATACGACACCGGCAATCTGGCTGCAAAACTGGGCAACACGCCGGCAGCGGATGGTGATGGCCAGCGCTATCGCGGTCGCGGCCTGATCCAGGTCACTGGCCACGACAACTACCTGCGCTGCAGCTTGGCGCTGTTCGGTGACGAGCGATTGCTGCGTACGCCTGAATTGCTGGAGCTGCCGCAGTGGGCCGCCGAGTCGGCCGCGTGGTTTTGGTCCGTGAATGGGCTGAACGCGCTGGCCGATCAAAATGAATTCAACACGATCACCCGCAGGATCAATGGCGGTCTCAACGGCCTGCAGGATCGGCTGGAGTTGTGGGGGCGGGCGAGGGCGGTGCTATGCGTCTCGGCGAACTGATCCCGGCGCCGTCTCGGCTGCTGGCAAAAGGAGTGCTGCTGATCGTCTTGGTCGGTGGTTCTGCGTCCATTACCTGGCAAGTACAGGATTGGCGCTACGGCAAACAGCTCGCAGAGCAGGCCCGACTCCACACCGAAACCCTTAACAAGTTGGCCCTGGCCACGGTGGCGCAGCAGCGTGCCGAAGAGGACAAACGCCTGGCGCTCGAGCAGCGCCTGGCAACCAGTGAACAGACCCATTATCGAGTCTTGAGCGATGTCCAACGTGATCAAGGTCGCCTGCGCGACCGCCTTGCCACTGCTGATCTGCGCCTGTCAGTCCTACTCAACGCCACCACCGGCGCCGGCAACGGATCGCTGTCAGCCACCACCGCCACCGGCGGCGTGGTTCATGGCCCCACAAGAGCCGAACTTGACCCAGCGCATGCTCA
>NZ_RAZO01000064.1:0-10538 GCF_004307535.1 Pseudomonas sp. Sample_9 | reverse complement strand
TGCCTGAGTTGGGCGAAATGCGCGACGAATGCGTCTGTAGCGAAGAATTCTTCCTGCGCCCGGGCGAAGAGAAATCCCTGCACGTAGCGCGAGCCGCATTCCAGGGCGAAATTCAGCTGCGCTTCGGTTTCGACGCCTTCAGCGATGATCCAGCAGCCGGTTTTTTCGGCCATCTGCGCAAGTGCTTTGACCACGTCACTGCTCGGTCCGCCGAGGGCCGCAGCCTGAAACAGGCGCATGTCGAGCTTGAGAATGTCCGGTTGCAGGGCCAGCACCCGATCCAGCTGCGAATAGCCGGCGCCGAAATCATCAATGGCGATTCTTGCCCCTGCGTCACGATAGCGCCCGACCACGTGGGCCAGGCGTTCGCTGTTACCACCCAGTTCGGTGATCTCGAAAACGATGCGCTGCGGATCAACCTGGTGTCGCGCCAATTGCTTGAGACTTGGCAGCGCTTGATCGGCGCGTAGCCGGCTGATCCAGCGTGGCGACATGTTCAGGCTGAGAAACCACTCCGCCGGTGCTTCATGCAGGCGGCTGAGGGCGTGGTCACGGATCTGCCGATCGAGACGGCGCAAGGCAGTGGCCGGAGTGCGCGGATCGGCGAACAATGGTCCGACCGAGGTCAGTTGACCATCGCTCTGACGCAGGCGACCCAATGCTTCGACGCCTGCGATGCGGCCGGTGGCGGTATCGATGAAAGGCTGAAAACAGGCGAGCGGTTGCCCGTCGATCACGGCAAGTCCTTAATCTTGTTTTTGGTTTGGCCGCGTCTGCCGGATAGGCACGCGGGACTGAATCCCCCGATAGGGAGATTCATCCCGGCGCTATTGCAAGAATGTAGCCAGAGGGGCGCGTCAGCGTTTGCCCGAGCTGTGCATGACCAGTCTGATCAGCGGCCCAAGCGTCGTGCCCAGACGCAGCAGTCGCGTCAAACCGCCACCACTGCTGCGTTTCGAGCCTTTGCCGGTGAGGAAACCCAGCAGCGTCACCGCCGCCACGCCCCACAACGGCGCGTGCTTGATGCCGAAACCGTCCTGCACGTTCTGCTTCATTCCACGCATGCGCTGCAACGGCTGCAGCACTTGCGCGGTTTCGTGGCGGATTTCCTGTCGGTGCATTTCCATGCGCAGGCGGATCAGTGCCTTGCGCATTTCCCGACGTGAGCTGTTGTGCGGAAGTTCAGGCAGGCTCATGGCAGCAGGCGCTCCCGGTCGTTGGCCAGCTCTTCGAGCGTGCCGTGGAAAGGCGAGGACTCATCGAAAATCGCTGCTTTGAGGCGCAGGCCGCAGAAGATCGACGCCAGCGTGTAAAACACGCACAGGCCGATGATCGCCGCCAGGCGGTAGGTGTCCCAGAAGATGATCATCACCAGCGTCGACAGACCCACCAGCAACAGCAGGGCAAACACCAGCGCCAGGCCGGCGAACAGCAGCAGGCTGACGGTGCGTGATTTCTGCTCCTGCAATTCGATGCCGAACAACTCGACATGACTGTGCAGCAGGCCCAGAACGGCAGCGCCGAGGCGACGCGTGGAGGAGGCGGTGCCCGCAGTCGGGCCGGATTCACCGATCGACATGATCAGCGCCGAGTTGCCAGCAGGCCGATCAGAAAGCCGACGCCGGCAGCGATGCCCACCGATTGCCATGGGTTGGCCGATACATAGTCTTCAGTAGCGGTGACCGCCGCCTGACCGCGTTCGCGCAGGGTGTCTTCAGTCACTTTCAGGGTTTCCCGGGCACGCAGCAGGCTGTCGTGAATCTGGGCACGCAGCTCATCGGCCTGATCGCCAGCGAGGGTCTTGGTGTGCTCGAGCAGGCGTTCGGTGTCGGCAACCAGAGTCTGGAAGTCGTTCATCAGGATTTCTTGAGCAGTCTTTGCCTTGATGCTGGCCATTGGTGGATCTCCGTAGGTGGCTTTGAAGCGTTCGAGTATGAGCCTTGCGTGAAGGTTCAGTGCAAATGCCTGGTACAACTTTTGCTGTGTCGTGGTGCGTCGCTCGGTGCGCGTGCGCTGTTGCCGGGCGTCCGCGCAGAAAAAACTCTAATTCATTTGCTCGCGGTTCGTGATCGGACATCGATCTGTGCGCCAAATCAGCTCATCGACCCTGCGGTTGCATGAATGGTGAGTCTTGATTTGGTGCATGAAATGCCCGCATGAACCGCTTTGGTGCCTTTTAGCCTTGGGTCTGCCTCCTCATGGAAAATCTGCAAAGCGCTGTGGACACGCTGGTTCACAGCTCCAATACATTGTTCATCCTGATCGGTGCGGTGATGGTACTGGCGATGCACGCCGGTTTCGCCTTTCTGGAGGTCGGCACGGTCCGGCAGAAGAACCAGGTCAATGCACTGGCGAAAATCCTCAGCGACTTCGCCGTCTCGACACTGGCCTACTTCTTTATAGGCTATTGGATCTCCTATGGCGTCACCTTCATGCAACCGGCAGCGGTGCTCACGGCTGACCACGGCTATGGCCTGGTGAAGTTTTTCTTCCTGCTGACCTTTGCTGCCGCGATCCCGGCGATCATTTCCGGCGGCATTGCCGAGCGCGCGCGGTTTGTTCCGCAGTTGTGCGCGACGGCGCTGATCGTGGCGTTTATCTATCCGTTCTTCGAGGGCCTGATCTGGAATGGCAACTTCGGCTTGCAAGGCTGGCTGGCGGCGCAGTTTGGCGCGGCATTTCATGATTTCGCCGGCTCGGTGGTGGTGCATGCCGTGGGCGGTTGGCTGGCGTTGGCCGCTGTTCTGCTGCTCGGCCCGCGCAATGGTCGCTACCGCGATGGGCGCCTGGTCGCGTTCGCGCCGTCGAGCATTCCGTTTCTGGCGCTGGGCTCGTGGATCCTGATTGTCGGCTGGTTCGGCTTCAACGTGATGAGCGCGCAAACCCTGCAAGGTGTCAGTGGCCTGGTCGCGGTCAACTCGCTGATGGCCATGGTCGGTGGCACCGTCGCGGCGTTGATCGTCGGGCGCAATGACCCGGGTTTTCTGCACAACGGCCCGTTGGCCGGATTGGTGGCGATTTGCGCCGGATCCGACCTGATGCATCCGGTGGGTGCGCTGGTGACGGGGGCGATCGCCGGAGCCTTGTTTGTCTGGTGCTTTACCGCTGCGCAAGTCAAATGGCGCATCGACGATGTGCTGGGCGTATGGCCGCTGCATGGTTTGTGTGGCGTGTGGGGCGGGATTGCCTGCGGCATCTTCGGTCAGTCTGCGCTGGGTGGCCTGGGCGGCGTCAGCCTGATCAGCCAGTTGATCGGCACCGGGCTCGGCGTTGTGGTGGCGCTGGTTGGCGGCTTCGTGGTTTACGGCGCGATCAAGGCATTGCATGGGCTGCGCCTGAGTCAGGAACAAGAGTATTACGGCGCCGACCTGTCGCTGCACAAGATAGGCGCGGTGAGTCAGGACTAAATTTCCTCATCATTGGCTCCGGGATAGAAACCGTGGAGCAGGCGATAGCGATCGATGCGCACTTGATCGACCTTCTCCTGCACTTTGTGCGCGGGCAGGCCGAGCATGATCAGCGCATGTGAAGCGAGCATCAGGCTCGACTCCAAAAGCTCCGGCACCACCTCGGTGGCGCCGGCGGCTCTGAGCTCCGCCGATTGGCTGTCGTCACGGGTGCGTACCAGAATCGGCACCTGTCGGTTGAGTCGCCGGGCTTCGCGCAGAATGCGCAACGCCACGTCACTTTGATCCACGGCAATCACCAGCAGCCTGGCGCGCAACAGGCCAACCGCAGTAAGCAGATCGCCACGCGCCGAGTCGCCGTAATGTACGTCGCTTTCCGCAGATGCGGCTTCCTGCACCCGCACCGGATCGTTGTCCAGCGCAACATAGGCTTGCCCGGCGTTGCCCATGAAGCGGCCGATGGATTGGCCGACGCGCCCGTAGCCGCAGATCACCACGTGCTGGTCGAGGTCGGCGTTGAGCGCGCTGATCTGTTCGATCTGCGCCTCCTGATTGGGCTTGCGGTGCAGCACGGCGGCAATGCGCGGCGCCGCACGCAACAGCAGTGGCGTGAGCAGCATCGAACAGAACGTCGCCGCGAGCAGCAGGGCGCCCGGTTCGGCCGGCAACAGGCTGTTCTGCTGCATCTGCGCCATCAAGGCAAAACAGAATTCGCCACCCTGGGCCAGGGCCAGGCCGCTGCGCCATGCGGTTTCGCTGTCACTGCCGCGCCACTTCACCAGCAGCGCGACCACGATGCCCTTGATCAGCATCAGGCCGAGCGTCAGGCCGATGATCAACAGGCTGTGACTGACGAACAATTGCAGGTCGATCAGCATGCCGATGCTGACGAAGAACACGCCGAGCAGAATGTCGCGAAAGGGCCGGATGTCAGCTTCGATCTGGTGCCGGTAATGGCTTTCCCCGAGCAACATGCCGGCGAGGAAAGCGCCGAGTGCAGGCGACAGCCCCAACAAGTGCGTGAGCCAGGCAGTCAGCAGCACGATCACCAGCGCCAGCAGGACGAACAGCTCCGCAGAGCGCGAGGCCGCCACCTCATGAAACAGCCGTGGCAATAACCAGCGACTGGCGAGCAGCAGGCCGAAGAACAGCACCACGGTTTTCCCCAGGGTCAACGGCAAGGCCCAATACCAGGCCTGCTCGCTGGTGCCGGCGAAGACCGGAACCAGTGTCAGCAGCAATACCGCGACAACGTCCTGAAACAGCAATACCCCGACCGCGTTCTGGCCGTGGCTGCTGAATACTTCACCGAGGCTGCCCAGCTCCTTGGTCACGATCGCCGTGGATGACAGCGATAACCCTGCACCGAGCAACAGCGCTGGCATCAGCGGCATGCCCAGGCCCATCAACAGTGTGCCGAGCAGCGCTGTGCTGATCAGCACTTGCTGACTGCCGAGGCGAAACACAACCTGACGCAGCGCAATCATCTTCGACAGGGAGAACTCCAGACCGAGCGAGAACAGCAGGAACACCACGCCCAACTCGGCGACATCCGGCAGGTGTTCGCTCTCGTTGACCCAGTCGAACGCGTTCGGCCCGACCAGCAATCCCACGCACAGGTAACCCAGCACCGGCGGCAGTCGCAGGCGCCGGAACAGGGCAATCACCACCAGGGATGAGGCGAGGATGATCAACAGATTTGCAAACACGGGACACTCCGCTGTCAGGGCGTTGGCCTCTGAAGCGTAGAGGCAAAAAGTCCGCGAGGATGACGCATTTGCAATTTGCGCTGAATGATTTGCGTCAGGATTTTGCGCCGGGAGCGCTGGGTCCTTTGGGCGGCGCCGGGTCGACGAGGGTTTAGTGGCGTCCTAGAATGGGCTCACTTGTTTTCCGGTAATGCCGTCATGTCTCCAGAATGTCAGCTGTTCGGCACCCTCGGGTGTCATCTGTGTGAAGTTGCCGAAGCCGAGCTGATGCCCTTCGTCGAGCATGGTCTGCTGGTTGAATTGGTGGACATCGCCGAAGACGAATCGTGGTTCGAAAAATACAGCTTGCGCATCCCGGTACTGCGGCGGGTTGACACTGGCGCTGAGCTGGATTGGCCGTTCAGTGGCGACCAGGTAGTGGCATTTTTAGGCTGTTGATTTTGCCTTGATCCTTTCCGCTGGTCGCAGCGATACATCCTTGCGTTGGCGCTCGCTGAATTCTTCGGTTACTGTATGTCCATACAGCAATCGAGTCAGAGGGATGAACCGTGGTCAATGTCGAACAGTTGAAGAGCAGCGTTAACCGGATGTCGGTGGACGTGGTGCGCGAGGCCGTCCTCGAATTGCGCCTGGACGGGCTGGTCACGGAAGGCAAGACGCCGTTCAACAAGCTGCATTTCAATACCTGCTTTGCCGAAATCGAAGCGTTGTTTCAGCGCGCCGGTTATCACAAGCAACTGGATGTGGTCGGTTATCAGGGGCTGTTGTACGCCTTGTACGATCCGGGACGCTGGGAAGCGGTCGATGTGTTGCGCTGGCTGAAGGAGTTCACCGAAGCGGCGGCGCTCAAATCGATTCCGGCCTGATCAAACTGCGCTAGGTGGCTTTGCCTCGGTGTTGGATAATGCCGGCCCGCATTGAGGATTTCCGTTTCGTATGTCCAGTCCCGTATTTTCCGCTGCGCACAATCAGGCCAGCACCTTGTACTTGCCGCCCGGGCACTGGCTGACGGTATTCGATTGCCTCTGCGAGCACTTCAGTGCCATCGGCCGCGAACAATGGCTCGACCGCATTGCTCGGGGGCGGGTCCTGGATGCGCAGGGCCAGCCAATTGCGCTGGACTTGCCGTACAAGGAAGGGCTGCGCATTCATTACTTTCGTGAGGTGCCGGACGAAAAGCCGATCCCGGTTCTCGAGTCGATTCTCTATGCCGATGAGCATCTGGTGGTGGCCGACAAACCTCACTTTCTGCCAGTCACCCCGGCCGGAGAATATGTCGAACAAACCCTGCTGCGCCGGCTGATCCGTCGGCTGGACAATCCGCATCTGGTGCCGCTGCACCGTATTGACCGGCACACCGCAGGGCTGGTGATCTTCTCGGCCAATCCGCAGACCCGCTCGGCCTATCAGTCATTGTTTCCGACCCGGCAGATCGACAAGCGCTACGAAGCGATTGCCCCGGCGTTGCCCGAGCTGAATTTCCCTCTGGTGCACAAGAGCCGCCTGGTGGATGGCGAGCCGTTTTTCCGCATGCAAGAAGGGCCTGGCACCAGCAATACCGAAACGGCGGTCGAGGTGCGTGAGAAAAATGGTGATCTGTGGCGCTATGGCCTGTATCCCGTGACCGGCAAAAAGCATCAGTTGCGGGTGCACATGACGTCGCTGGGAGCGAGTATTTGCAACGATCCGTTTTATCCGACTGTGTTGAAAGATGTCGAGGACGATTACGCCAACCCGTTGAAGCTGCTTGCGCAAGGCCTGCGCTTCATTGACCCGGTGACCGGGGAATTACGGGAGTTCGAGAGTCGAATCACCTTGCAGTGGTAATGCTGAAGCTGCTTTCCGAGCGCCCATGAAAAAGCCCGCATGACAATGCGGGCTTTTCTGTATCCGGTAACGACGCGGAGCCTTACAGCTCTTTAACGGTACGAACCTGATCCTTGTTGATGCGGGTCTCTTTGCCGTCCAGCTGCTGGAACTCGTAGAAGCCCGAATCATCATCGTATTTCGGGGTGTCGACGGCCTGGATTTCGCGACCGTCATTCAAGGTGATCACTGTCGGCGAGGAGCAACCGGCGAGGGTTGCCAGGCCCAGTGCGAGCATGAAAGTGGCGAGGGTCCGTTGGGTCATGAGTGTGTCTCCGAATGGGAAATCTTCTGGTTACTGAGCTTGAGACGTAAACAAGGCGTGAGAGTTCCTTGCATGGTGTCAGTCTGACACAGTGTTGTGCAGATGTAACAATTGCGGGGTGTTGAGGTTGGCCAGCCGCGGATCGTTTTCGGGGCACTGCAACGCGACGGCGCCGAGGCTGCGCATTACCCGCCCCGGGCTACGTTCGCCAGCATTCCATGCCGCTTCGAACGCTGGCAACAGCGCCACCGGAATCACGCACAGCAGCGGTTCCCAATGTTCGCCATGGCGCAGCATTAAAGGTTTTTCACGTTGCTGATCGGCAGTAACCAGCATGTCCTTCAGCAGCGCCTCGTCGATTCGCGGCACATCGCAGGGCAACACCAGCAAATGCGAATGCCGTGCAGCCTTCAGCCCTGCCCGAATCCCGGCCAACGGCCCGGGGAAATCGCCTTCATCATCCATCACCAACTGATCGGCAAACCCGGCATAACGCTCGCGATTGCGGTTGCACGAGATGATCAGATCGTCGGTCAACGAACGCACCTTGCGCTGCAAATGCCCGATCAAAGGCTCGCCCAGCCACTCGATAAGCCCCTTGTCCTGACCGCCCATGCGCTGGCCGCGTCCACCCGCCAGAAGCAGGACTGAGCAGGATGGCAATTGGCTGTTCCAGGGCATGACGACTCTCCAGAGGGGCGGCGGAAAAATGAGCCGCTGTGATATAACACCGGGCTGTTTCCCCTACAACTGGAAGAGCCTATGAAAGCCAAGGCTGATGTACCTTTCGTGCCGCTCAATATTGCGGTGCTGACTGTCAGCGACACCCGAACCCTGGAAACCGATACCTCCGGCCAGGTCTTCGTTGATCGCTTGATCGCGGCCGGCCACGCGCTGGCCGAGCGGGTTTTGCTTAAAGATGATCTCTACAAAATTCGCGCGCAAGTCGCCAACTGGATTGCCGACGATGTGGTTCAGGTTGTGTTGATCACCGGCGGCACCGGCTTCACCGGGCGTGACAGCACGCCGGAAGCGGTGGCATGCCTGCTCGACAAACAGGTCGACGGATTTGGCGAACTGTTCCGCCAGATATCCGTGGCCGATATCGGCACTTCGACCGTGCAGTCCCGGGCCTTGGCGGGTCTGGCCAACGGCACGCTGGTGTGCTGCCTGCCGGGTTCGACCAATGCGGTTCGCACCGGCTGGGATGGCATCCTCGCTGAACAACTGGATGCCCGTCATCGTCCGTGCAATTTCGTCACCCACCTGAAGCAGGCGGCGCCTTGTGAAACCCGTGGGTAAGCCGGGCAAGACTGGCAGTTTGCTGCCCGTCGAAACGGCGCTCGAGCGTTTGCTGGCAATGGCCGATGCGTCGCGCATTGTCGAGCGCGAATATTTACCGCTGTCTCAACTCGAAGGGCGGGTGCTGGCGGAAGATCTGATTTCGACGCTGGATCTGCCGCCTTGGCCGAACAGCGCCATGGACGGCTACGCCTTGAACCTGGCGGATTGGCAGGGCGAGCCGCTGCCAGTCAGCCAAAAAGTTTTTGCCGGGCAGTCTCCGCAACCGTTGGAGCCTGGTAGCTGCGCACGCATCTTTACCGGGGCACCGCTGCCGCCGGGCGCCGACTGTGTCGAGATGCAGGAAAACGCTGAAGTCCAGGCCGACGGCCGAGTGCGCTTCCTCGAGCCTTTGAAAGCCGGGCAGAACATTCGTCCGCAGGGCCAGGAAACCACGGTCGGTGAATTGGTGCTGCAAGCTGGCACCCGGCTCGGACCGATTGAGCAGGGCTTGGCTGCTTCGCTTGGCTGTGCCGGCGTCAACGTCGTGCGCAAGCCGCGGGTGGCGGTTCTGTCCACTGGAGACGAACTGGTTGAACCCGGTCAGGCATTGGGTCCGGGCCAGATCTACAACAGCAACCGCGTACTTCTGTGCAGTTGGCTGCAGCGTCTGGGTTGTGAAGTGATTGATGGCGGAATTCTCCCGGACGATCTGCCCACCACGCGGGCGCGGTTGGGCGAGCTACAAAATGTCGATCTGATTCTGTCTACCGGCGGTGTCTCGGTCGGTGAGGCGGATTTCCTCGGCATTGCCCTGCGTGAAGAAGGCGAGTTGGCCTTGTGGAAGCTGGCCATCAAGCCTGGCAAACCGTTGACTTTCGGCCATTTCCGCAACGTGCCGGTGATTGGCCTGCCCGGCAATCCCGCCTCGACGCTGGTGACGTTTGCCTTGCTGACACGCCCTTATCTATTGCGACGCCTCGGGGCGCAGGACGTCGAGCCGCTGAAGTTTGCAGTGCCCGCAGGCTTTGTCTGGCCGGTGGCCGGCAATCGTCGCGAATACCTGCGCGGGCGTCTGGAGCAGGGGCGAGCAATCATTTATCGCAACCAGAGCTCGGGTGTGCTGCGCAGCGCGGCGTGGGCCGACGGGTTGGTGGAAGTCCGAGAGGGCCGCACGCTGCACGAGGGTGATGAAGTGAGCTTCATTCCGCTCAGTGACCTGCTGGGCTGACCGTTCTTGCCCAAGCACGCGTCGGCTGATGTGCGCGGCGCGTGCGACAAGTGATTCGGTCAGTTGCTGATCAGGGTCACCAACTGGTCGAATCGGCTGTTGGCCACCCATCCCAGCAGTCCCAGGATGACAGCGGTCGCACCCGCCGAATACGCCAGACGGTGTTTGATCGTGCGGACGTCATTGAGCACTTCGTCCATGTCGCGGCGCATGTATTTGAAGTGGGTTTCCAGCTCGCTGACACGGGGTTCCATATCAAACTCTCCAGTGGGCTTGGTGCTGTTACAGAAGTCTGGTTTCTTGCTGGCACGGCTTTCGGCGAGAGCGGCGACCGGGCTCACCGGTGCCTTGGTTTCATGGTTGTGCATGGAAGTACTCGCTGATCGTATCGATTGCACGCCTGCTGGTTTTTCCGTTGCGCGATTCATGAAAATAAATCGGGGGGTATCCGTTCATTACCGGCACATCCTTGTGTTATTGGGTTGAAGGTTGAAGGTTGAAGGTTGATGCTGCCAGCACACGGTGACCCATGGGGTGGGCGGGGTCAATTGAGCCGATTCCTCTTGTTTCGTAAGAAAAAATACCGCCGTGTAGGACGCCAGCTGTTGGATGAGCAATTAATTGCCAGCTCCGTGGCTTTTTTAAGGCGCACAGTGGTCAAGATGTTTCAATCGATTCAATTCTTGGAGTGACGTTATGAGTGAACGCCGGGCACTGCTGATCTTGCATGGCAAACAGGCACTCAACGAGGATGTCCGCGCTGCCGTCGAAGCCAAGCG
>NZ_RAZO01000342.1:0-1160 GCF_004307535.1 Pseudomonas sp. Sample_9 | reverse complement strand
GGCATCGGCGCCGGCGGCATGATCTCGGTGAGTCAGGCGATCATCGGCGACATCGTCCCTCCACGTGAACGCGGGCGCTATCAGGGTTATTTCAGCAGCATGTACGCCGTGGCCAGCGTTGCCGGTCCGGTGCTTGGCGGCTACATGACCGAATACCTGTCGTGGCGCTGGGTGTTTCTGATCAACCTGCCGCTGGGCCTCGGCGCCTGGTGGGTGGCTCGGCGCAATCTGCGCGGCTTGCCGATTCCACAGCGCAAACCGGTGATCGATTATCTCGGCACGGTGCTGATGATCATCGGCCTGACCGCGTTGTTGCTCGGTATCACCGAAGTCGGCCAGGGTCATTCATGGCGCAGCAGCGAAGTGCTCGGCCTGTTCGGTTGTGCCGTGGTGGTGCTGGCGCTGTTCGTCTGGCATGAACGCCGGGCGCGGGAGCCGTTGCTGCCGATGCACCTGTTCGCCAACCGCAATGCCCTGCTGTGCTGGTGCACGATCTTCTTCACCAGTTTCCAGGCCATCTCGCTGATCGTGCTGATGCCGCTGCGCTTCCAAAGCGTCACCGGCGCTGGCGCCGACAGCGCGGCGTTGCACTTGCTGCCACTGGCGATGGGCTTGCCGATCGGTGCCTATTTCGCCGGCCGCCGCACCTCGATCACCGGACGCTACAAACCGCAGATTCTCACCGGGGCGATCCTCATGCCGATCTCGATTCTCGGCATGGCCTTCAGTCCGCCACAAGCAACGCTGCTCAGCGGTCTGTTCATGCTGCTCAGCGGCATCGCCGGCGGCATGCAGTTCCCGACCTCGCTGGTCGGCACGCAGAACTCGGTGGAACAACGCGACATCGGCGTCGCCACCAGCACCACCAACCTGTTCCGCTCACTGGGCGGCGCGGTGGGCGTGGCGTTGATGTCGGCGCTGCTGCTGGCGTTATTGCACGACTCCAGTTTCGCCCATCTGGCGAACAGTTCGCTGATCAGCGAAGGGCATTCGGGCAACGTCCTGCTCGATGGCCTGAACGCAGCACCCGGCGAAGCGCAGAACGCTTTGCGCGCGGAGCTGCTGGTGACCTTCCGCCACCTGCTCTGGGTCAGCACGGCAGTGTCGCTGCTCGGGCTGGCAGCGGCGATTGCCATGCCGAACAACCTGCTGCGCGGGCG
>NZ_RAZO01000119.1:0-10639 GCF_004307535.1 Pseudomonas sp. Sample_9 | reverse complement strand
CTCGTCCAGCCCGTTGCGTTCCCTATCCGCAGCGGGCTGGGCGGGGGCTTTTTTTTGTGCTGATTCAGCGTCGCCAGAAATGGCCTCTTCGCGAGCAGGCTCGCTCCCACAGGGGAATGCGTTTCAAGTGTGGGAGCGAGCCTGCTCGCGAAGACGCCGGTCTGACGGCTCAAGTCCCGATGCCCATCGCCAACCTCACCTACGCTTAGGTAGGATGCCTCTCTGTCTCTGCGAGGTTATCCGACATGTTCATCGGCATCCTGCTGGTCATCACCTGGCTGATCCTGCTGCTGCGCTACCCGGCCAAGGCCTTGCCGGTGTCGGTGGCCGCTGCCATCGGCCTCGGCTTCGTAGCCATGTGGGTGGTGTGGCTGGACAACCGCGAGGTCAAACAGCTGGCGCGCCTGGAATTGCGCATCGCTTATGCTCCCGAACAATGCCCGGCCGACCGTCCGCTGCAATTGAAAATGAACAACGGCAACGATGTGCCGCTGACCGAGCTGCGCTGGCGCATCGCTGCCTATGCGCCGGGCGATACGGTCAACCTGGCCGACAATCAATACACCGCCCCACGCTATCGCGGCCCCGGCGAACTGCAGGCCGGCGCTACCTGGGAAGACTGCCTGCCGCTGCCGCCACTGCGCCCCGGCTATCGCCCGCAAACCCTGGAGTTTCGCGCCGAGCATTTGCAGGGTAGTTTCTCTGACTGATCCCCTCCCCCGACTTTTTTGCACAAGGAATGCGCCATGCCCGTTGCGTTGATTACCGGTTGTTCCAGCGGCATCGGCCGCGCCCTCGCCGATGCGTTCAAAGCAGCCGGCTACGAAGTGTGGGCCAGTGCGCGCAAGGCTGAAGACGTCGCTGCGCTCAGCGCTGCCGGTTTCACCGCGATTCAGCTGGACGTCAACGATGGCGCCGCGCTGGAGCAACTCACCGAGCGCCTGAACCAGCAACACGGCGGCCTCGATGTGTTGATCAACAACGCCGGCTACGGCGCGATGGGGCCGCTGCTCGACGGCGGTGTCGCGGCCATGCAGCGCCAGTTCGAAACCAATGTGTTTTCGATTGTCGGTGTCACCCGCGCGCTGTTCCCGGTACTGCGCCGGGCCAAGGGGCTGGTGGTGAATATCGGCAGTGTTTCCGGCGTGCTGGTCACACCATTTGCCGGCGCCTACTGCGCTTCGAAAGCGGCGGTGCATGCGCTGAGTGATGCGCTGCGCATGGAACTGGCGCCGTTCGGTATCCGCGTAACGGAGGTTCAGCCCGGCGCCATCGAATCGAGCTTCGCGAAGAATGCCGGGCACGAAGCGGAACAGTTGATCAATGAGCAATCGCCGTGGTTTCCCCTGCGTGAAGGCATTCGCGCACGGGCCAAGGCATCGCAGGACAAGCCGACACCGGCCAATGAGTTTGCCGCCGAGTTGCTCAAGGCTGTGCAGCAGAGCAAACCGCCACGCTTGCTCCGCATCGGCAATGGCAGCCGCGCGTTGCCGTTGTTGGCGACGTTGTTGCCCAAGGGTTTGCTGGAATCGACGTTGATGAAGCGCTTCGGGTTGCGTGGAAATCTTTGATTACAACCGATCAAATTGCCAAGCGGATCAGTACACGTAGAATGCGCGTCACTTGAAGCCTCCAATGCTTGAAGTAATCCCAATAGCGCAAGGAGTCGCTCGGGCAAGCATCGAAGCAAGGGAATTGCTGATCCTCTCCTCTCGCGACTGTTCCCGCCCGGAACAGTCGCTGCTTTGTTGACCTGCCTGACACGAGCCCTGCATACACGCTTCAACTCAGATCAGGAAACAGCTTTTGAAACTCCTCCACGTATTGCCACTGGCACTGCTCACCTTGCTAACTGGCTGCGCAATCAAAGAACCTTCCCTCAATGACACACTGCCCAAACTGACCCTGCAAAACGTGCTACCGGTCGTTGCCGCCAACGAGCACTGCAATGCGCAGATGGACAGCGACATTCTGTACGGCGTGGGCTACCAGCTATACGAAAACGGCGAGTACAAGGATGCCAAAACCTGCATGGTCATGGCCGCCCCAAAGCACACTCGCGCGTTCTGCTACCTGTCGATGACTACCCGTTACGACAGCACCCTGAGCGCCGACCAACGTAACACTGAAGCCTTCAATTACATGGCTTATGCGGCGATGCAGAACGACTGGTGCGCTGAGTACGGTATGTACGAGAGCTACAAATTCGGCACAGTCGGGGCCAAGAAAGATGTGGCGCTCGCCACTCGTTGGCTCGAGCGCTCCTCGCTGCACGGATATGCCGAATCCCAGCAGATATTGATCGAGCAATATGAGGAGCAGGGCAATCTGAGCGCCGCCTACGCCTGGACCAGAATCATGGCCAATGCCGAAGACACCGCGGCTGGCGATGACCTGAAGGCCAAGATGAACGCCGCTCAGATCGCAGAAGGCGACAAGCTCTACAGCGAGCTCCTGACCCAGGTCACCAGCAAGAAAGCATTGATCGAAGAAGCGCGTGAAGAAGACGTCGGACGATACTCCGCCGATATCTATCAGAACTATCCGGATACCTTCAAAGGAATGTCGTCAGTCGAGCGTTACGACTATGTGAAGCAAACCATGCTGACGGCTATCAAACAGCCGTTCACCAAAAGCCGTGGCGACGTAATGAGCTACATCGTGATCAATCGCGCCGCTCAGCTGAAATTACCTCACGCGAACATCGCGAATGACAAGCGAATCGTCTCGCTGATGGAAGATCAAGAGCTGTCGGTCGACGAAACCATCGAATCCGGATTACGGGTGGTCAGCAAGTTCTACTGATACATACCCAGCTGTGGCGAGGGAGCTTGTTCCCGCCGGGCGGCGCGGCGGCCCGCAAAAGGTGAGCGCTGCGCACTCAAGCGGGAGCAAGCGCCCCTCGCCACACTACCCTTGTTGATACTCGCTATTTGATGTCGTCCTGCTTTACGACGACCGTGCAAGTAATCCCCGCCGCCAGCAAAACGCCCTCCGGCACTTCATCAATGTGAATCCTTACCGGCACCCGCTGGGCCAACCGCACCCAGTTGAACGTCGGGTTCACATCGGCGATCAGCTCGCGGCTCTCCGGGTTGTCGCGGTCGTAGATGCCGCGGGAAATGCTCTCGACATGGCCCTTGAGCACTTCGCCGCTCATAAGCTGCATATCGGCTTCGTCACCGACTTTCACATGCGGCAGTTTGGTTTCTTCGAAGAAGCCGTAAACCCAGAACGAGTTCATGTCGACCACGGCCATTTTCGCCTCGCCGATGCGCGCGTAGTCGCCGCGATGCACATTGAGGTTGGTCACGTAGCCGTCCACCGCCGCGCGCACTTCGGTGCGTTTGAGGTTGAGTTCGGCGGCTTCCAGTTGCGCCTGGGCGTGTTGGTAATCGGCCAGCGCGGCGTCGGCGATGTTGCTGGCGTCGTCGCGGTTTTCCTTGGAGATCACCAGATTGTCGAGGTCGGCGCGGCGGTGGGCGTTGACCTTGCGCATTTCCCAGGTCGACTTGCGCGAAGCCACCAGTGACTGCGCCTGCTTGACCGCGATGCGGTAGTGCTCGGGGTCGATGCGCATCAGCAGATCGCCCTTCTTCACCAATTGATTGTCGCGCACCGGCACTTCAACCACTTCCCCGGTGACGTCGGCGGCGACGTTGATGATGTCGGCGCGCACGCGGCCATCGCGGGTCCACGGCGTGTTCATGTAGTGCTCCCACAACGTGCGGCCGATCCACAGCGCCAGGGCCAGCACCAGCAGGGTCGCGAGCAGGCTGAAAAACTTTTTCATCAAGATGTTCTCAACGGTAGACAGTCAGCGCCATGGCGCCGAACAGACAGGTAAACAGGCTCAGACGCAGCAGCGCCGGGTGCCAGAAAAAACGGTACAGGTCGAACCCCGAGAGGAAGCGGTCCACAGCCCAGGCCAATCCCGCAGCAATGAAAAACATCAGGGTCATGGTCGGCATGTACACGCCGTGGAAGGCAATTTCACGAGGCATGGGCGAGTCCTTCGGGCCTGGCGGGAGCGAATTGGGCGAGCGGTGATTGCGGGTCGAGCAGCGAGGTACGGATGAAGTGCAGGTAGCTTTTCACCCGCCGCAACGCCGAGGTATCGAAGTGCGGGGCAAACGGCTCATCGGTGGCGGCGACGCGGCTGATCGCATGATCGACCGCCACCAGTGCACGTTCGAGATTGCTGGCGTTCGGCTGCAGAAACAGGCGCACCAGCGCACGCCCCATCACCCGGATTGCCTGGCGCCACGGCTGCGATTCGGCATACGCCGGGTGCACCGGCAGGATCGCCTGTTCCTTGCGCAACTCGATGATCGCGTGGCCGACTTCCAGCACCACGAACATCCAGCGCAGCAGACTCTTCTGCACTTTCGGTTGCCCTGCCGCGAGGCCGTACGCCTGATGCAGCAGATCGCGGGTGCGGCTCTCGAAACTTGAGGCCAGGCCTTTGAGTCTGCCGCTGATCGCGTAGACCACTTGCCCGCGCAGATCCTGCTCCAGGCGCTGCCACAGCCAGCGACTGTTCGGCGGCAGAATAATCGCCCCCGCCGCCGCACACACGAGCATGCCCATGACCATGGCGATGTAGTCGTTGATGAAGGTGTAGGGGTTGTAAATCGTGAGGTTGTCCGGCACCGAACCGGTGCTGAAAAAGATCAACAACCCGAGGCCGACACCGGCGTATTGCGGTCGTGAAGCGAGGAACGAACCGAGCACGATCACCGGCGCGAGCATCACGCAGAGCAAGGGGAAACCGTCGATCAACGGGAAGATGAAAAACATCTCGACGAAGCCGATCAGTGCGCCGAGAAAAGTCCCGCAGGCCATTTGAAAGGCCATGCGCTTGGGGTTCGGTGTCGCGGCGGAAAGGCCGACGGTGGCGGCGGCGATCAGGGTCATGGTCGCCCCGCTCGGCCACGCGGTGGCGACCCAATAACTGCCCAACACAATCAGGATGAACGAGGCACGAATCCCCGACGCGGCCGCCGCCCACCAGTTGGTTTGCGGGGTGAACGGCTCGTCCCAGCGCTCGCGTTCGTGGCGGTGCTCAGCCAAAGACGCGTGGGTCTGCGCATAGCTGTGCAGGTCATCGACGAAGCGGTAGAGCAATTCGTAGGCGGTGTGGAAATCCAGTTGTTCGGCTTCGCTCGGAGCAGTGTCCTGAAAGATCCCGCGCAGGGTTCGGACACGTGCCGGCAGACCTTCCTTGTAGCTGGCCAACGCGGTCGCCAAACGGGCCGCATCGGGGCTGGTCAGGGCGCGACCGCTGAAGCTGTCGAGCACTTCGGCGAGGTCCTGCAAGCCCGGTTTGATCGCTGCCACGACGTGCTCTTCGCCATTGCCGCGCAGGCGTTCAAGCAACTGATGCAAGGCGTTGAAGCGCGTGGTGATGCCCATGAACTCGCTGTTCAAACGACTCAGACGACCGTTGCGCCGGCGCATGTGCGGGTCCTCGAACACGGTCACGCTGCGCAAGCCTTCCAGGCCGACGGCTTCGGCAATGAAGCGCACGTTGCTGGCTTCGAACGCCTCGGCTTTGCTGCGCCCGCGCAAGCCATCGGTGACGAAGAGCGCGAACACACCGAAGCGCTGATACAAAGCGTTGCGCATCGCCGCGCTGGCGGTCTGCGGCAGGATCGCCGCGCTGATCAGCGTCGAACAGAGAATCCCCAGCGAGATCTCCAGCACCCGCCACACCGCCGCCATAAAGGCGCCGTCCGGGTGCGCCAGCGCCGGCAGACCGACCATCGCTGCGGTGTAACCGGCGAGCACAAATCCATACGCGCGAAAATTGCGGCAACGCGCGGCACCGGCCGAGCAGATGCCGACCCAGATCGCCAGCGAGCCGAGAAACAGCTCCGTGTTCTGCGCAAACAAAGCGATCAGCGTGACCATCATCGCCGACCCGGCCAGCGTGCCGAGGAAGCGATAGAAACTCTTGGCGAAAACCTGGCCGCTCTGCGGTTGCATGACGATGAACACCGTGATCATCGCCGTGCGCGGTTGCGGCAATTCCAGACGCATCGCCAGCCACAAGGTGAGAAACGCGGCGAGCAACACCTTGAAGATATACACCCAGGTCACGCCGTCGCTGCGTGCCCAGTCGAAGAAACCGCGACGCCATTCCAGGGAGTGGAGCCAGCGTAGAGGGGCGGGCAAGGAGGTCATTGGAAATACTCAGGCATGCAATGCGGACTCGAAACCTGTGGGAGCGAGCCTGCTCGCGAAAGCGGCGTGTCAGGCAACATGTTCATTGACTGATACGCACTCTTCGCGAGCAGGCTCGCTCCCACAATGGAGGCTGTGTTCAACGCAAGAGAACCGGGGTTTTCGGGGCTTGGGTCTGCGCGGCTGTCGGCACGTCATCACCGGCACCAAGGCCGCCACCCAATGCCGTCACCAATTCGGCATGCGCACTCAATCGCGCCGCCTGCACCTGCTGCTGCACTTGCTGCTGTTTGAACAGCAATGTCTGCGCATTGAGCACGTTGAGGTAATCGGTGAGGCCGCGTTGGTAGGCGATCATCGCGATGTCGTAAGTCTTCTTTGCGGCAGCCACGGATTCGGCAGCGAACTCCTGCTGCTTGTCCATCGATTCGCGACGGATCAACTGGTCGGAAATGTTCTTCAGCGCGTTGATCAGGGTCTGGTTGTAATGCGCCACGGCGATGTCATAACCGGCCGCCGCTTCGCCCAATTCGCCACGCAGTCGACCGCCGTCGAAGATCGGCAACGAGATCGCCGGGCCGACGTTGTAGTTGAGTTTCTTGCCGGTCAGAAACTCCAGCGCGCCGCCGCCCGTGGCCATGTAGCCGAGGCTGCCGACCAGATCGACATTGGGGTAAAACCCGGCGTGAGCGACATCGATACCGCGCGCCTGCGCCGCCACTTGCCAGCGACTGGCGACCACGTCCGGACGCTGCCCGAGCAGTTCGGCGGGCAATGCCGAGGGCAACTTCAACGGCGCCGCGAGGGACAGCGTCGGCCGCTGCAGTTGCGCAGCTGCGCCCGGGCCTTTACCGGCCAGCGCGGCAATCTGGTTGCGGCTCAGGGCGATTTCCTCGTCCAGCGCATCGAGCTGGCGATGGGTTTCCGGCAACGGCGTTTCGGCCTGGCTGACTTCGAAGTGCGTGCCGATCCCGCCGCTCAGGCGTTTCTGCGCCAGATCGAGAATCTGCTGTTGCTGCTGGAGTGTCGCGGCAACGATGTCGCGCTGGGCGTAATGCAGCGACAACTCGATGTAGGCGCGGACGATATTGTTCTGCAATTCCAGCTGCGCCAGGCGCGCCTCGGCCACGCTCACATGGGCCAGGTCCACCGCCCGTTCGCTGGCATTACGCTCCCGCCCCCAGAGGTCGAGGGCGTAGCTGAAGCCGAGCGCTGCGTTGTTGTCCCATGTGGTGGTGTTGGCCAGATCGCCGGGGCCGTAGAACTGGTCGGTCGGCCAGTTGTGGCGCTTGAGGGTCGATTCGCCATTGATCTGCAACGCCTCGGCTGCTTCGGCAACACCGGCCATGGCCTTGGCCTGACGCACCCGCGCGGCGGCGATGGCCATGCTCGGGCTGCCCTGCACGGCGAGGTCGATCCAGCGATTGAGTTGCGGGTCGCCAAACGCTTGCCACCATTGCGCAGTGGGCCAATGGGCGTCCTTGGCTGCGTCGGCAATGGCTGCATCGGTGGCCAGTGAATCGGCCGCAAGCGTTTCGCCGTGAGGGGCAATGCCTTGGGTTGAGATGCAGCCGCCGAGAGCCAGGGTTAAAGCCAGAACACTGAGCGGCAAAAGCGCTCTGTTGATGCGACGCGGCACAGCTGCGAATTCCTGAGAAAGGGATCAATCGAGGGATTTGTGTAGGAGCTGCCGAAGGCTGCGATCTTTTGATGTTGTCTTTTAAAAGATCAAAAGATCGCAGCCTTCGGCAGCTCCTACAGGGATCGGCGCAATTCTATGGAGCTGCCTCTGCGGCGATAAGCTGGGATTTCTGTGAATCTTTGTTACGGTTAACGAGATAATCCCTTGGTCGGGGGTCTCAGCCCCTGAAACTTCGTGTCACAATTTGCCATCTCCCTTGAGAGCACCCCATGGACACTTTGCAAAACATGCGCGCCTTCAGTTGTGTTGCCGAAGCGGGCAGCTTCACCGCCGCCGCCGTGCAACTGGACACCACCACCGCCAACGTCTCGCGCGCGGTCTCCAATCTGGAAGCCCACCTGCAAACCCGCCTGCTCAATCGCACGACCCGGCGCATCGCCCTGACCGAGGCCGGCAAACGCTACCTGCTGCGCTGCGAACAGATCCTCGCCTACGTCGAAGAAGCCGAAGCGGAAGCCAGCGACGCCCACGCGCGCCCGGCCGGCCAGTTGAAAGTGCACACCATGACCGGCATCGGCCAGCACTTCGTCATCGACGCCATCGCCCGCTACCGCAAGACCCACCCCGACGTGACCTTCGACCTGACCTTGGCCAACCGCGTGCCGGACCTGCTCGACGAGGGCTACGACGTGTCCATCGTGCTCGCCAGCGAACTGCCCGACTCGGGCTTCGTCTCGCAACGCCTGGGCATCACCTACAGCATCGTCTGCGCCTCGCCGGCCTACGTAAAAGCCAACGGCGCCGCACAGAAACCCAGCGACCTGCTCAACCATGCCTGCCTGCGCCTGGTCAGCCCGGTGATCCCGCTGGAGAAATGGGCCTTCGACGGCCCGGACGGCCAGGAAACAGTCACCATCAACAGCTCGCCATTCCTGGTCAACTCCGCCGACGCCATGAAAACCGCCATCACCAGCGGCATGGGCGTCGGCGTGCTACCGGTCTACGCCGCCATCGAAGGCCTGCGCAACGGCACCCTGGTGCGCGTGATGCCCAACTACCGCTCGCAGGAACTCAACCTCTACGCCATCTACCCGTCGCGGCAGTACCTGGATGCGAAGATTAAAACGTGGGTCGAATATTTGCGCGGCTCGTTGCCGGAGATATTGGCGGCGCATCAGGCGGAACTGGTTGCGTATGAACTGACCGGGAGCCTGGCTGGCGTCCGCGTTGCGACCTGACTTTAAACACCGCTGACTTCGTGTAGGAGCTGACGAGTGCAACGAGGCTGCGATCTTTTGATTTTGCTGTTTAAAAATCAAAAGATCGCAGCCTACGACAGCTCCTACATCGCGGTGTTTTCAAGGAACTTTCCGACAGGGTTTGCAGGTTGTCCGTCGGACGTGCGCTGGCTAGGATCTGGTGGTTGCTGACGAATAAGCGACCGGGTCTGGAAAACCCGCAGGATCACAGCGCATGACATAATGCCGCGCTCTTTCAGCGCCGGTATTCAGTTATGGCGGCTGTACGTGGGAGACCTTCGGGTCTGCCGGGTTTGATCCTTTGCCGGTTTTTCCAGTCCGCGTACAGCTGCCACCCCTTTCGCCTGGAAAACGAAAAATGGCAGCTCCATTAATCCAAAAGGATCTTTGCCATGTTCAAACCCACACCCAATCCCCCCGAATCCGCAAGCACCTCACCCTACCAATCCCCTGACTCGAACAAACTCCACGACGCCGCCGAGCGCGCGCAGGATCACTACCTCAAACCGGCCACCACCGCGCAGCAAAGCCACAAACCCAGCACCATGTTCCAGGTCGCCCCGGACCAGGACAACGAAAGCCTGCTGGCCCACGCCTGCGAATCCCTCGCCTCGGCGAGCATCATGAGCAGCGACATCGCCGCCCACGTCGACAGCCCACAGCGGCACACGATATTGGCGATCCAACAGGTGATCATGCTGGCGGAACTGGCGGTGAATCGGGTACTGGATAATTACGAAATCCATCAGCCCGCGTCACACAATTGAACGTCTGTGGGAGCGAGCCTGCTCGCGAAGGCTTCGGCACGTTCAACATTCGGGTGTCAGATAAACCGCTTTCGCGAGCAGGCTCGCTCCCACAATTCTGGATCGTGTACATCAGCAAGATGTGAGTTGGCTGTCAGGCCGCCTTCGCTGGCAAGCCAGCTCCCACAGGGACGGGGTGAATCTGGCAGAGATAGGTTGGCAGTGGAGACGCTTTCGCGAGCAGGCTCGCTTCCACAGAAAGCAAAAGCAAGATCAAAAGATCGCAGCCTTCGGCAGCTCCTACAGTTTGAATCGAGTACATCAGCGAGAAACAGGTCGGCTGTCAGGCCGCCTTCGCGAGCAGGCTCGCTCCCACAAAAGCAAAAGCAAGGCAGCGCAGCTGCCCGCGGCGAAGCCGCCCCACTCAACAATGAGCGTTAGCTCGAGTGCTTTTGATCCACCGGCGACGTCGGAAGGCTGAGTGGAGGGATTGATCCGGGGGTGGGAGCGCAGCGACCGTCTGGCGCAGCCAGACACAGCGGAAGGAGGTGCAGCGAAGCAAACCGGAGCCGCTGCGCCCGGATCAGTCCCGGAGCGAAGGAACCCGAGCCTGCGAGGGCCGAACGTAGGAGCAAGCGTTTTTTGCTTACTTTTTTTGGCGCTTGTAAAAAAGTAAGTCGCCGTCAGGCGAAACCGCCAGCCGCCGCAGCGAAACCTTCGGATATTCACACCAGACAAACCAAGGCATGGCCGGCCCAGAGGCCGCCAAGACAACCCGAGCGAGAAAATGTTAGCGTGCTTGCAAT
>NZ_RAZO01000222.1:0-10674 GCF_004307535.1 Pseudomonas sp. Sample_9 | reverse complement strand
GCTCGTGCACCTTCTGATGCAGGCTGCCGCCGAACGCCACGTTCATTTCCTGGAAACCACGGCAGATGCCGAGCACCGGAACGCCCGCCGCGATGGCTGCACGCAATAAAGGAAGGGTGGTGGCGTCACGGGCCGGATCGTGATCCGTGCCGGGGGCGCTTGCCGGGCCTTGATAGTGGAAGGGCTCCACGTTCGAAGGTGAGCCGGTGAGCAACAGGCCGTCGAGCTGACCGAGCAGGTCATCGATTTCAGTCAGGTTGCCGAGGGAAGGAATGACCACTGGCAACCCTTCAGCGCCAACGCTGACAGCACGGACGTACTTGTCGCCGCTGATGTGATAGGGGTGCAGGCCAATCTGTTTGACGCACGCAGTAACGCCGATCAATGGCTTGAATGCCATTTTTATTCACCTCGAAGTCTGTCACTTGAACGAGCTTTTCCGGAGCTTAGCCTCGTTGATTTTAATTAACAACTGCCATGTAAAAAATTCTAAACGCCGTTCATCAAATCGCTCAGGTTTACCGGGGTTTGCCGGCGGATATGGCACGAGAGTGTTAAGAAAAGCCCGAAAAATAAAGGCTGCAAGGCAGGGTGTTCGCTATTGACTTCACTTTGCCTTTCGGATTGACTGGCTGCGCAACACAGTTGTGAACATAATAATTAACAGCTAAATAGGTGCATCATGTCGGTCCCTCTGCGTACCGTTCAACTCAACGAAGCCAACGCATTCCTTAAGAAATATCCTGAGGTTTTGTACGTCGACCTTCTGATTGCGGATATGAACGGTGTGGTGCGCGGCAAGCGCATCGAACGCACCAGTCTTCATAAGGTGTACGAAAAAGGCATCAACCTGCCGGCGTCGCTGTTCGCGCTGGACATCAACGGCTCGACGGTGGAAAGCACCGGCCTGGGCCTGGATATTGGCGATGCCGATCGCATCTGCTACCCGATTCCCGGCACCCTGAGCATCGAGCCGTGGCAAAAACGCCCGACCGCTCAACTGCTGATGACCATGCACGAGATCGAAGGCCAGCCGTTCTTCGCCGACCCGCGTGAAGTGCTGGCCAACGTTGTGCGCAAATTCGACGACCTCGGCCTGACCATATGCGCGGCGTTCGAACTCGAGTTCTATCTGATCGATCAAGACAACGTGAATGGCCGTCCGCAGTCGCCTCGCTCGCCGGTGTCCGGCAAGCGTCCGGTGTCGACTCAGGTGTACCTGATCGACGACCTCGATGAATACGTCGATTGCCTGCAAGACATCCTCGAAGGCGCGAAAGAGCAGGGCATCCCGGCTGACGCCATCGTCAAGGAAAGCGCCCCGGCGCAGTTCGAAGTCAACCTGCATCACGTTTCCGACCCGATCAAGGCCTGTGATTACGCGGTGCTGCTCAAGCGTCTGGTGAAAAACATCGCCTACGACCACGAGATGGACACGACTTTCATGGCCAAACCGTATCCGGGTCAGGCCGGCAACGGTTTGCACGTGCACATTTCGATTCTGGACAAAGAAGGCAACAACATCTTCGCCAGCGAGGATCCCGAGCAGAACGCCGCACTGCGTCACGCGATCGGCGGTGTGCTCGAGACCCTGCCGGCGCAGATGGCTTTCCTCTGCCCGAACGTCAACTCGTACCGCCGTTTCGGCGCACAGTTCTATGTGCCGAACTCGCCGAGCTGGGGCATCGACAACCGCACCGTGGCCGTGCGCGTGCCGACCGGTTCGGCGGATGCCGTGCGCATCGAACACCGTGTCGCCGGTGCCGATGCCAACCCGTACCTGCTGATGGCTTCGGTGCTGGCCGGCATTCACCACGGCCTGACCAACCAGATCGAGCCCGGCGCGCCGGTCGAAGGCAACAGCTACGAGCAGAACGAGCAGAGCCTGCCGAACAACCTGCGCGACGCCCTGCGCGAGCTCGACGACAGCGAAGTCATGGCGCGCTACATCGACCCGATGTACATCGACGTGTTCGTCGCGTGCAAGGAAAGCGAGCTGGCCGAGTTCGAGAACTCGATCTCTGACCTTGAGTACAACTGGTATCTGCATACGGTCTGAAGATCAAAAGCCCCTCACCCTAACCCTCTCCCGGAGGGAGAGGGGACTGACCGCGTCGTCTGGAGATATCCGGCGACCTGAACGATCCAGTCGATGATGGATTCGGCAAAGATTTTTCAGGTCGGCGCAGTTACCAGGCATCCCCCGATCGGACCCCTCTCCCTCTGGGAGAGGGCTAGGGTGAGGGCAGCGATTCCCGGCCAGACAAAGCAACCAGACCAACCCCCAAATTCCCCCTTGTCGAGCTCAAAACAATGACCACAACCCGCAACGACTGGGAACAACGCTTCCAGTCCCTGTCCATCGAATCCCGCGCCTTCATCAACGGTGAATACCGCCCAGCGATCAGCGGCGACACCTTCGAATGCCTGAGCCCGGTCGATGGCCGCTTTCTTGCCGCCGTCGCCAGCACCGATGAAGCCGACGCCAACCTCGCCGTCGAAGCCGCGCGTCAATCGTTCAACTCCGGCATCTGGGCGCAAAAAGCTCCGGCCGAGCGCAAGCGCGTGCTGATCCGCTTCGCCGATCTGATCCTGCAACACCAGGAAGAACTGGCGCTGCTGGAAACCCTCGACATGGGCAAGCCGATCAGCGATTCGATGAGCATCGACATCCCGGCGACCGCCAACGCGATCCGCTGGAGCGCCGAGGCCATCGACAAGATCTACGACGAAGTCGCCGCCACCCCGCACGATCAGCTCGGCCTCGTCACTCGCGAACCCTCGGGTGTGGTCGCCGCCATCGTGCCGTGGAATTTTCCGCTGATTATGGCCAGCTGGAAGTTTGCCCCGGCGCTGGCGGCGGGAAACTCGTTCATCCTCAAGCCTTCGGAAAAATCACCGCTGACCGCCATCCGCATCGCGCAACTGGCGCTGGAGGCGGGTATTCCGAAGGGCGTGTTCAACGTGCTGCCGGGCTACGGTCACACCGTCGGCAAGGCACTGGCGTTGCACATGGATGTCGACGTGCTGGCGTTCACCGGCTCCACGGCGATCGCCAAGCAACTGATGATTTACGCCGGCCAAAGCAACATGAAACGCGTCTGGCTCGAGGCCGGCGGCAAGAGCCCGAACGTGGTATTTGCCGACGCACCGGACCTGCGCGCGGCAGCCCAGGCAGCAGCCGGTGCAATCGCCTTCAATCAGGGCGAAGTCTGCACGGCCGGCTCGCGTCTGCTGGTCGAGCGCTCGATTCGCGAGCAGTTCATCCCGCTGCTGGTGGAAGCGCTGCAAGCGTGGAAACCGGGGCATGCACTGGATCCGGCGACCACCGTCGGCGCCGTGGTCGACCAGCGTCAACTGGACAACGTGCTGCGCTACATCAGCATCGGCCGCGAGCAGGGCGCCGAGCTGATTGCCGGCGGCCAGCGTACCCTTGAAGAAACCGGCGGCCTCTACGTGCAGCCAGCGATTTTCGACGGCGTGACCAATGCGATGACCATCGCCCGGGAAGAAATCTTCGGCCCGGTGCTTTCCCTGATCACCTTCGACACTGCCGAAGAAGCCCTGCAGATCGCCAACGACAGCATCTTCGGCCTCGCCGCCGGTGTGTGGACCAGCAACCTGAGCAAGGCGCACACCTTCGCCCGCGGCCTGCGCGCCGGCAGCGTCTGGGTCAACCAGTACGACGGCGGCGACATGACCGCGCCGTTCGGTGGCTTCAAGCAGTCGGGCAACGGTCGCGACAAATCGCTGCATGCGTTCGACAAGTACACCGAACTGAAAGCGACCTGGATCAAGCTCTGATTCTTTTACAGCGGCGGCCGCCCCTGGTTGGCGGCCCTCGGAGAAACCTATGAAACAGCAACACGTAAACAGCTACTACGCCGCCACCCGCAACGAAGTCATCGACTTCCCGGTTCTCGAAGAGGCAGTGGACTGCGATGTCTGCATCATCGGCGCCGGTTATACCGGTCTGTCCTCGGCACTGTTCCTCAGCGAAGCCGGCTACAAAGTCACCGTGCTGGAAGCGGCGAAAGTCGGCTACGGCGCCAGCGGTCGCAATGGCGGGCAACTGGTCAACTCCTACAGCCGCGACGTCGATGTCATTGAAGAGCGCTACGGCGACAAGACTGCAGAAATCCTCGGCAGCATGATCTTCGAAGGCGCCGATATCATTCGTTCGCGCATCAAGGATTACGACATCAAGTGCGACTATCGCCCGGGCGGCATCTTCGCAGCGATGAACAAGAAACAACTCAATGGACTGGCTGAGCAGAAGCGCAACTGGGAACGCTACGGCAACCGCAATCTGAAGATGCTCGATGCCGCGGACATTCGTCGCGAAGTGGGTTCCGACGCCTATGTTGGCGGCTTGCTGGACATGCAGGGCGGCCACGTTCATCCATTGAACTTGGCCCTCGGCGAAGCCGCCGCCATCGTGCGTTTGGGCGGCAAGATCTACGAGCAATCGGCGGCGGTGGAAATCACCTACGGCGAGCCGATCACCGTGCGCACCGCCAAAGGTCTGGTCCGTGCCAAATACCTGCTGATCGCCGGCAACGCTTATCTGCCACAAGGCCTAGACAATCGTGTTACCGCGAAAAGCATGCCGTGCGGCTCGCAGATCGTCGTCACCGAACCGTTGACCGAGCAGCAGGCGCGCAGCCTGATCACCAACAACTATTGCGTGGAAGATTGCAACTATCTGCTGGATTACTACCGCCTCACTGCCGACAACCGCCTGCTTTACGGCGGCGGTGTGGTCTACGGCGCGCGGGAGCCGGACGATATCGAGCAACTGATTCGGCCGAAGATCCTCAAGACCTTTCCGCAGCTCAAGGACGTGAAGATCGACTACCGCTGGACCGGTAACTTCCTGCTGACCATGTCGCGGATGCCGCAATTCGGCCGTATTGAAAAGAACGCCTACTACATGCAGGGCTACAGCGGCCACGGCGTCACCTGCTCGCACCTGGCCGGCAAACTGATCTCGGAAATGATCCGCGGCGACGCCGAACGCTTCAACGCCTTCGCCGCGCTGCCGCACATGCCAATGCTCGGCGGCCGCACCTTCTCTGCACCGCTTACCGCCCTCGGCGCCGTCTACTACTCCCTGCGCGACCGCTTCGGCGTTTGATTGACCTCACCGGCGACGGTCCGAAAGACCCCGCCGGTTTTTCCCTGTGGGAGCGAGCCTGCTCGCGAAGAGGCCAGCCCAGCCACACTCGCTTTTGCTGACCTGCTCAAAACCAAATGTGGGAGCGAGCTTGCTCGCGAATGGGCCATGTCAGCCAAGATCTTCGTTGTCTGACACACCGCTTTCGCGAGCAGGCTCGCTCCCACATTGGCTGTATTGCCAAGGTAAGAGGGAGTTTCGTCTCACCATCCATCGAACCTGCTGAGCAACACCGGCAAACGTGATTTAATAGCCGCCTTTCACGGTTCCGGGACACGGGAGCAACGTGATCCGCGCGACCTGCGCGGCACCCGCCACCCACCCCCATCGCCCTTAAGTCGCTCTCACATAAGGCTGTCATGGATACGGGTTCTCGACTCAAACTAGTACGCGAAAGCTACAAACTCTCCCAGCGCGAGCTCGCCCGGCGTAGCGGCGTGACCAACGCGACCATCTCGCTGATCGAACAGAACCGCGTCAGCCCCTCCGTCAGCTCGCTGAAAAAGCTGCTCGAAGGCATACCGATGTCCCTGGCCGATTTCTTCACCTTCGACCAGCCCCCGCGCGAACACCAATACGTGTTCCGCGCCAACGAACAACCCGATCTCGGCCGCCACGGCCTGCGCCTGCTGCTCATCGGCGCCTCGGTGCCCAGCCGCCAGATGCGCCTGCTCCGCGAACAATACGCCCCCGGCGCCAGCTCCGGCGAAGAGCCGATCGTGCATGCCGAAGGTGAAGAGTGCGGGCTGGTCACGCGTGGCACGGTGGAATTGACCGTGGACGGGCAGGTGAGTGTGCTGAGTGCGGGGGACGGGTATTACTTTCCGACGACGTTGCCGCATAAGTTTCGGAATATTGGCGCGGATGAGGCTGAGATTATCAGTGCGAATACGCCGGCGAATTTTTGAGGAGCATGCGTTTCGCATAGCTTTATCGAGGTTGGTTCTCCAGGAAACCGTGGGCCGTTTGGGTGTTTTCCTGCGAAGTATTCGGATGTCGACAATTCGCGGGGTCTTCGGCTGATAACCACTCGTCCGACGCATCGCACGTTCGCCGCACAGCTTCTTCCAATGCTGTAACTCACCACGCAAAGGAAGAGCCACCATGCTGAACCATAAAATCGCGGTGTTAACCGTCGCGGCGCTGCTCTTCGGCAGTGCGCCGTATGTGCTCGCGGCAGGCGAAACGTCGACCCCGAAGGCGAGCGACGGCACCAGCCAGACTCGTGAACCGGCGTCGCCAGCCACCAATGCCGACCCGGATGCCGATTCGCTGCCCCCGGGTGGTGATGGTGGCAAGACCGACAATGGACCGGTGCCTTCCGCCTCCAAACCCAGCCCTGCGGGTCAACCATCCGGGAGCAGCAGTGGGGGTAGCGGTGGTGGTTGATGGCTACGTCGTACTGGAAAGCCCGGTCTTTCGAGCCGGGCTTTTCTCTGCCTGCCAGAAATTTTTTTGTCGATGACCCGATGTCTCTTCCGAGGTGCCGGGTTTGTTTATTTTTGCCATTCGTCAGCCCCTCTGCATTTTCGCCGCGCGCCTGATTCCAATGCATACCTTACCCCCGCAAAGGAACCGCCAAAATGCGCCCAGTCAAGCTCGCAGCACTGTCCCTGGCCACCCTGTTATCCGCCACGTCGCTCTACGCAACAGCCGCCAGCGACACCCCGGCACCCACCGCCAACGACGGCAATAGCCAAACCAACCCAAGTGCGCCGGAAGATATTCATTCCAACGGTGCCACCGTGCCCAAAGGCACTCAGGGCAACACCACCAACAATGACGGCTCGACACCTGCGGGTTCCAAGCCCAGCGGTTCGAAGCAGTCGAACGACAGCGGCACCAGCAGCGGTGCTGGTGAAGGTTGAGGCTGTTTGCAGATGCAGCAAGCCCGGCGTCAAGCCGGGCTTTCTATCAGGCAATCCCTGGTGACCGAAGCTATTTAGCCTTCCAGTTCCCGCCGCTGTTTTCACAATCAATCTTCGCCTGAGCCAGATGCTCACCGTCGTAGTAATACGTGGTGACTTTGGCGTTGTCGGGCATGTTCAGCGGTTTGGCGCTTTTGTCTTTGCTGGTCGAGTGGGGGTTGGCCAGGGATTCCTGAGTCAGACGGGCGGTGCAGGTGGCCTGGTAATGGTCGTCGCAGCGATCGACTTTTTTCTTGGTGGCATTGAGGGTGTCCTTGGTTTCGTTGCTGCATGACCAGTTGATGGAGTCAACGGGCATGCCTTCGTATTCGTAGCAGCTGTGGGTTTCAACGGCAGGCACTGCGGCGCTGGAGGAGCGGGTCTGGACGTCGCAGCCTTCAGCCATGACGCAGGTGGGGATAATGGCGAACGTGGCGATCAGGAGCAGCAGTCGGGTTTTCATCGGCAATTCCTCTCCAATGGCGCCGCGTCTGATCGGTGATTTGGCGCTTGTCTGGTTTCGAGACGGCGAGGGCGGGCAAGGTTCAATCGGTTTGCGCTGCGCGATCTTCGCGTACACTGCGCAACAATCAGAAACATACAGCGCAGGATTCGATTCCCATGGCCCAGACCCTCGAACGCGCCATCGCCATTGCCGCCACCGCCCACAGTGGGCAAGTGGACAAGGGCGGGGCGCCGTACATTTTGCATCCGCTGAAAGTCATGTTGCGCATGCATACGCTGGAGGAGCGCATCGTCGCTGTGCTGCACGATGTAGTCGAGGATTGTGGAGTGAGCCTGGATGATTTGCGCGGGGAAGGTTTCAGCGAAGAGGTGCTGGCGGCGATTGCAGCGGTGACCAAAGTGCCGGGTGAGGCCTACGAGGATTTTGTCGACCGCGCCGCGCAAAACCCGATCGGGCGAGCAGTGAAGCTGGCGGACCTGGAGGAAAACAGCGATATCTCGCGGATCGCCTCGCCGAGTTGGGATGATCTTGAGCGTATCGAAAAATACCGACGGGCGATCGCACGCTTGCGTATGTAAGACGTATTGGATTCTTGTGGGAGCGAGCCTGCTCGCGAAGGCGATAGATCAGTTATTCATCTGTGACTGGCAGGACGCTTTCGCGAGCAGGCTCGCTCCCACAGGGGAATGGTGGTGTGTCACAAAATAGCCAGGAAGGCGGACTATGAAATCCATTGTGTGCTTGTTCATTGCTGCCGGTTTCGGCGCGTTATTGCAGTTTGAAGGCGTACCCCACGGCTTGCTGCTGGGCTCGATTGTCGTTACCGCGTTGTTTGCCAGCAAAACCGGCATCGCCCCGGCAACTCCTTATGGCTTGGGCTACATCCAGGTCACGCTGGGCATTGCCACTGGGCTGATGTTCGAAGCGTGGGACAGCGAAACGGCCACTACGATGTTGCCCAGCCTTGGCGTGTTGCTGATCTGCCTGACCGTACAAATCGCCCTTGCTGGCTGGTGGCTGACACGCGGTGCCGGCTGGAACCGCACCGACGCACTGTTGGCGGTGTATCCCGGCGCATTGGCCGCAGTGTTCGATTTGCTTGAATCGGAAAAGGCTTCGAGCAAAGTCATCATCGTGCATCTGATGCGGCTGCTGTTGATCACCGTGCTGGTGAGTTTGCTCATTCCCGGGCAAGCGGCGGTGGCTGAAGTCGCCAGCGATCCGTTGACCACAGGCATGGCGCTGACCGCGTTCTCTGTCATCGCGCTGAGCGTATTGCTCGGCCGCTTGCTGTTGCTGGTCGGCGTCCCGGCGCCATTCATGCTTACCGCGATTCTCATAACCGCTGTATTTGTGAAGTCGGGATGGCTGCACGGCTTTCACATGCCGGAGTGGAGCCTGAACCTGGCCGCACTGATCCTCGGCGTGCGCATCGGCTCACGTTTTCAGGGACTGGGCATCGCAGAACTGGCGCGACATGGGCGCACCGCTTTGGTCTCTGTGGGTTTGATGATCGTCGTCGCAGCGGCGTTTGCCGAGGTGGCTGCGCGCTGGCTGGGCAGTGATCCGCTGTCGCTGTGGCTGGCTTACATGCCGGGCGCGATCGAGACGATTGCGATTGTCGCGTTTGGCGGCGGGCTCAATGTGGTGTTTATTCTGACGCATCACCTGAGCCGGATGGTGCTGCTGCATTTTGCCCCGGCATTGTTGGTGCAGGTCAGGCGGGTGCGCCAGGAAACCTGAGGCAAGCCAGTGCTGCCTGGCGATTGCGGCGTGTCAGTCAGCTCCATCCCCCTCACCCCAGCCTTTTCCCCCAGGGCGGCTGCGGCGCATAAACGGCTTCGTGAGCAAGTGCTGGGCTCGGTTTGACGCGCTGTCAGGCGTGGCCCAAGGCAATCGCGAACGACACGACAATCATGCAGGCGAAGGCGAAGTTGAGATTCATGGGCTGTTCATCCTGAGCTTTTGAGAGTGGGGCCATTGTGAACAGGCGCAGCGCAAAGAAAAAATTCGCCGTGTTGATTCCAATGATCGAAAGCATTGATAGCCGCTGCGTTTGTATTTGCCCGAGACTTTCGCTAGTGTCGCTGAAACCTGCAACTACAAGCACAAACAGGCATAACCATGCACGACCACTCCATCGCCGAATTGCCGTCCCTGCGCCGGCAGAAAATCCTTTTGCTTCTCGAGCGTGACGGCAAGGTCATGGCCTCCGAGCTTAGCCAGCATTTCGCAGTGTCCGAAGACACCATCCGCCGCGACCTCGCCGAGCTGGACAGCGCCGGGCTGGTGCAGCGCGTGCATGGCGGGGCGCTGCCGCGACCGAAGGATTCGGGCAAAGATTACTTCACCCGCCTGGATGAGACCGACGAGGTCAAGGTGCGTCTGGCGCAATTGGCGGCGCAGCACATCGAGGACGGGCAGATTGTGCTGTTCGATTCCGGCTCGACCACGTTGCAGGTGGCGCGCGCATTACCCGCCGATATCCGCATCACTGCGGTGACCGCATCACCGCTGACGGCGATTGCCTTGTCCGAATACAAAGGCGTGAAAGTGATTCTGGCGGGTGGTGAATTGAATCCGCATTCGATGTCGGCCAGTGGTCAGGAAGCGCTGCGACTGCTGGCCGGAATCAAGGCTGATCTGGCAATTACCGGGGTGTGTGCGATTCATCCAGAGGTGGGGATCACCTCACTGCATTTCGATGAGGTGCCGATCAAACAGGCGATGCTCGACAGTGCAACGCGGGTGATTGCCGTGACCACGGCGGACAAGTTGGGCGCGGTGGAGCCGTTTGTGGTGGCGCCGTGTACGCGCCTGCATACGTTGATTACCGAGCGGCATCCGGGGTCGGGGAATGTCGAGGATTATCGGCGGTTGGGGATTGTGGTGGAGCAGTTGCCGGATTGAGTTTTGTGGTGGGGCATTGGGGATCTGCAGCGAACAAATGATCCTGTAGGAGCTGCCGAAGGCTGCGATCTTTTGATTTTGATTTTGATTTTAAAAAGCATGATCAAAAGCTCGCAGCCTTCGGCAGCTCCTACAGGTAATGGATCAGCGCAACCGCTCGAGCATCTGGTAATACCACATCCCCGCCGCCAGCAACGGATTGCCCAGCAGGTCGC
>NZ_RAZO01000070.1:0-10706 GCF_004307535.1 Pseudomonas sp. Sample_9 | reverse complement strand
TTACTTCACATTGCTCGGGGTTGGGCCTTCAGCCACACCCAGGTCGTCTTCTTCACGCTCGTCGGAGATACCGCGACCGCCGGAAGCCAGCTCGGTCTGCAGTTGATCGGTGTCCAGTTCCTTGACCCACTTGGCGACGACGATGGTCGCTACAGCGTTACCGACCAGGTTGGTCAGTGCGCGGGCTTCGGACATGAAGCGGTCGATACCGAGGATCAGCGCGAGACCGGCAACCGGCAGGTGACCTACCGCCGACAGTGTCGCGGCCAGAACGATGAAGCCCGAACCGGTCACACCCGCCGCGCCTTTGGAGGACAGCAGCAGTACCAGCAGCAGAGTGATCTGGTGGGTGATGTCCATGTGCGTATCGGTCGCCTGGGCGATGAACACGGCGGCCATGGTCAGGTAGATCGAAGTACCGTCGAGGTTGAACGAGTAACCGGTCGGGATCACCAGACCAACAACCGATTTCTTCGCGCCCAGACGCTCCATCTTGATCAGCATGCGTGGCAATGCCGATTCCGACGAGGACGTACCCAGTACGATCAACAGCTCTTCACGGATGTAACGCACCAGTTTGAACACGCTGAAACCGTGAGCCCGGCAGATCGCACCCAGCACCAGCACGACGAACAGGACGCAGGTGATGTAGAAGCAGATCATCAACTGGCCCAGTTGCACCAGCGAGCCGACACCGTAGGCACCGATGGTGAACGCCATGGCACCGAACGCACCCAGCGGCGCCAGTTTCATGATCATGTTGATGATGTTGAACATCACGTGGGCGAAGCGATCGATCATGTCCAGCAGCGGACGACCGTACGAACCCAGGCGATGCAGGGCGTAGCCGAAGATCACCGAGAACATCAGTACTTGCAGGATGTCACCGGTGGCGAACGCGCCAACGATGGTGTTCGGGATCACATTGAGGAGGAAACCGACAATGCTCTGGTCTTTACTGGCCGTCACGTAGGTGGCGATTTTCGAGGCGTCGAGGGTGGTGACGTCGATGTGCATGCCGGCGCCCGGTTGCACAACGTTGACCACGACCAGACCGATCAGCAGGGCAATGGTGGAAACGATTTCGAAGTACAGCAGCGCGTAGCCGCCGGTCTTGCCTACCGACTTCATGTTCTGCATGCCGGCGATGCCGCTGACAACAGTACAGAAGATGATCGGGGCGATGACCATTTTGATCAGCTTGATGAAGCCGTCACCCAGTGGCTTGAGGGCCACACCGGTCTGCGGATAGAAGTGACCAAGCAGGATGCCGATGGCGATGGCAACGATCACCTGGAAATACAGGGATTTGTACAGTGGCTGACGAGTCGTCATTGCAGGTTTCCTCAAGCGTCCAGCGGCAACATCCATCTGTCGAGCGCTGAACCTTAATTGCGAACCCTCCTGCACTGGAGGGATTTGTTGTTGGAACGGCATCTCTCCGGCGGGGAGAAATGCACGCTTCTGTCGCTTGTATCGCAAACGTCGTGCCAGATTGGTGCGAATGGCAGCAAGCCTTTTGATATCAGGGCCTGCGGGATTTTCCTGTCACCAATCAGTGACTTGAGGCATGGCGGATTTCCGCCAACTGAGCGCTCAGTGTCCTGCAATTTGGCGGAAATCCGCCTTGTTGCGTTGCCTGCCCGCCGTTACGATCGGTGCCTGAACAAGGATTGCCGCTTATGCGCGAACGCACCATCGCCAGCCATTTCGCCCGTGCCGCCCTTGGCGGTGCACGCCGGCGCGGCCTGGATTATTCAGGCCTGTTGCAGCAACTTGGGATCAGCGCGGAATTGCTCGACGAGCCCCGCGCGCGCATTGCTCCTGAGCAGTTCACCCGGCTGATTCAGGGCTTGTGGCTGGCGCTGGACGACGAATACCTGGGTTTCGGTAACGCCCCGAGCAAGCCCGGCAGCTTCGCCATGATGTGCCACGCCTCGATTCACTGCCGCAACCTGGAGAAGGCTCTGCAACGTGGCTTGTTGTTCTACAGCCTGTTCCCCGACGCCCCACGCCTGACCCTGCGTCGCGAAGACGACTGGGTGCGTTTGAGCCTGGACGACGCGCAGTGGTGGGACCCGGATCATTTTCTCAGCGAGAGTTTGTTGGTGATCTGGCACCGCCTCGGCAGTTGGCTGATCGGCCAGCGCATTCGCCTCGAGCAGGCAACCTTCAGCTATCCGCGCCCCGAGCACGGCAGCGAATACGACCTGCTGTTCCCCTGCCCGCTGACCTTTGACGCCGAGCAAAGCAGCCTGCTGTTTCACAGTCGCTACCTGGCCATGCCGCTGTTGCAGGACGAACGCACGCTCAAGCATTTTCTCGAACGCTCCCCCGCCGACCTGCTCTCACGCCCGGACGACGGCGACAGCCTGAGCAGCCGCCTGCGCCGCTTGCTCAGCCGCGATGCTGCGAATTGGCCTGATCTGGAGGGTGTCGCGGCGCATCTGCATATCAGCCCGCAAACCTTGCGGCGGCATTTGCGTGAGGAAGGCACGAGTTTTCAGGAGCTCAAGGATCAGCTGCGGCGGGATATCGCCATCTACCATCTGGGGCGGGCGGACCTGTCGTTGCAGCAGATTGCCGAGCAGCTCGGATTTTCCGAGCCATCGGCGTTTCACCGGGCGTTCAAGAAATGGACGGGGCTGACACCGGGGGCTTATCGGGCGCAGGAGTTGTGAAGTCAGACGCCTTCGCGAGCAGGCTCGCTCCCACAGGAGAATGCGTTTCAAGGTGGGAGCGAGCCTGCTCGCGAAGAGGCTGGCACTGCCAACCTTTACACCGCCGGAAAATGAATCCTGAACGCCGCCCCGCCCATCGGTGAATCGCCCAAAGCCAAACGCGCGTTGTAGCTTTCGATGATGTCCTTGACCACCGCCAGCCCGATGCCCTGCCCGGGATGCTGGGCGTCCAGGCGTTCACCGCGTTCGAGAATCCGCGCACGCTGATCGAGTGGAACACCCGGGCCATCGTCCTCGACGCACAACTCGATCCCGGCCAAGGACTCGCGCACGCTGACCCGCACTTCGCCGAGGCACAGGCGATAGGCGTTTTCCAGCAGATTGCCGAGCATTTCCAACAAGGCGCCCTGCTCGATCGGCACGTAGCAATGCTCGGGCAGATCAAAGGTCACGCGCACCTGTTTGTCGCGGTAGACCTTGTCCAGCGTGTCGCACAGGCTTTTGAGCACCGGTTGCAGGCGCACCTGATGGCGCACCAGACCGCTTTTGCGCAGGCTGGCCCGTTGCAGTTGGTAGCCGATCTGCTGGCTCATGCGTTCGATCTGGCTTTGCAGGACCCAGGCTTGATCACGGTCGTCGGGGCGCTGGGCCATGTCTTCGCTGACGCCTTGCAGCACCGCCAACGGGGTTTTCAGGCTGTGGGCGAGATCGTCGAGGGAGTCGCGGTAGCGGCTGCGTTGCTGGCGTTCACTGAGCAGCAAGCGGTTGAGCGAGCCGGTCAGGCGCAGCAGTTCACGCGGGTGTTTTTCCGTCAGGCTTTCGCGGGTGCCGCTTTCGATCTCGTCGAGTTCCTGGCTCAATCGGCGCAAGGCCTTGAGGCCCCAGGTCAGGCCGATCCATAACAACGCCAGCAAAACCAGCAATGCCGCGCCGAAGCCCAGATAGAGGTTTTCGCGCAGGCCTTCGAGGGTGGTTTCGTATTCACGCACCGGTTGCAGAGCGACGATGCTGAACGCTGCGCTCTTGCCGCCGAGCAATTTGACTTCGACGTCGTAGACGAAGAACTCCTGACCGCTGGCTTCACGAATCCGCGCGAACTCGTTACCGAGGCCGTCGTAACGCGGTTTGTAGTTGATCTGTTCTTCCTGGGTGGCCTTCGAGCGCCACACCAGTTTGCCGTCGCGGTCGTAGATATAGCCGAGCAAACGGAAGTCGGTGAGGTTGAAGCGTTCGTCCGGCAATTGCGACGGCATCACCAGCCGACCGTTTTCCACCCGGGCGGCGGAGATCAATGTGGTGACGTCGGAGGCCAGGCGTTGCTCGATCGAGTCCTGCAAGGCAAGGCTGAAGGCGCCCTGCATCGCCGGCAACAAAGCGAGCATGAACAACACCGCCAACGTGGTGGCGGCGAGCATCAAGCGAACGCGAAGGGAACGGATCAAGTGCAGCGCTCATTGAACAGGTAGCCGAGGCCGCGCACGGTGTCGATCGGTTTGAACCCGGCCGGGCCTTCGAGCTTGCGGCGCAGACGGCCGACCAGCACTTCGATGACATTCGGATCGCGCTCGTCGTCATCCGGATACAGCTGCTCCATCAAGCGATCCTTGGGCACCACTTGCTGGTGATGGCGCATGAGGTATTCGAGGATGCGGTATTCGTAAGCGGTCAGCGCCAGCGGTTGTTCATCGAGGCTGGCCTGTTTGCGATTGAGGTCGAGCAGCAACGGCCCGGCAACGATGGTCGACTGGGTGAAGCCGCTGGAGCGGCGCAGCAATGCGTTCAGGCGTGCGTCGAGTTCTTCGAACTGGAACGGCTTGACCACGTAATCGTCGGCACCGGCGGCGAGGCCTTCGACCTTGTCCTGCCAGTTGCCGCGCGCGGTGAGTATGAGGATCGGGAAGGTCTTGCCGCCCGAGCGCAACTGGCGGATCAGGTCGAGGCCGCCCATGCCCGGCAGGCCGAGATCGATCACCGCCAGATCGAAGTTGTACTGGCCGGTCTGGTACAGCGCCTCCTCGGCATTGGCCACGGACTCGACCACGTGACCGCTCTCCGTCAGGCGGGTTTGCAGGTGATGACGCAACAGCGCCTCGTCTTCGACGACCAACAGTTTCATGCCTTTCTCCCCATCACTTGAACACTCCAGACACAACCTGTGGGAGCGAGCCTGCTCGCGAAAGCGGTGGATCAGCCAAGCAAGTGTCGGCTGATACACCTTTCGCGATCAGGCTCGCTCCCACATTCAATCGACGGCAACCGCTTAGAAATAGTAGTTGGCCGACAGGTAGGTCTGCGCGCTGCTGGTCAAGCCCAGCGAGCCCTGTTTGCTGCCGCCGCTCTCTTTCATTTCAGTGCTGGCGTTGCTGCGCAGGTAACGGTAACCGAGTTCCACCGAGGTGTTCTGCGAAACTTGCTGCAACACACCGACCTGGCCACCGATGGCGTAACCGATGTCGCTGTCACGGCTGAAGCCTGGCGAATCCTGCGTCAGCTTGGTCAGACCGGCCGTGGCGCCACCGAACAACTTGGTGCTGCCGCCCACCGGGTAGAACAGGTCATAGCTGCCGAGCAGATTTTCCTGGCGCAGTTTAACGCCATTGTGCGAGCCGGAAACGTTGTCGTAAGTGGCGTAGTAGCGGCCCTGGCTGTTTTGCTGACCGAGGCGCAAGCCGTAGGTGTTGTTGCCGTCGATGGCCCCGGTGACGTTGGGGTTGCCGAGATTGTTGTTGAGCGCATGGGACTTGTCGATCTTGTCGCTGGTCTGGCCGAACGTCAGGCCGGCGAAGTTGCTGGTGTCGTCGGCGTTGGCCGCGATGCTGGAGCCTAACAGGGTAAAAGCCAGCAGCAATTTGTTTAAACGAGTCATGGGTATTTCCTCTTTCACAGTGCTGTTTGGGTATGACGCAAGATTACTGAGCCACCCCTGTACGGCCCCTGAACCGTCTCTGAACCTGACCTGAACCAGATCGACTAGGCTGTTCTGACCACTTTCATCAAGGAGACCCGACCATGCGCCTGTTCCTCGCCCTCACTTTGCTGGCAGTCAGCAGCTTCACCCAGGCTGCGATCAAGACTGCAGAAATCCCCTACCAAAGCGCCGACGGCAGCCAACTGATCGGCTACTACGCCTATGACGACGCGATCAAAGGCCCACGCCCCGGCGTTGTCGTGGTTCACGAATGGTGGGGGCTGAACGATTACGCCAAGCGCCGCGCGCGGGATCTCGCCGAACTCGGCTACAGCGCGCTGGCTATCGATATGTACGGCGACGGCAAAAACACCGAGCACCCGAAAGACGCCATGGCCTTCATGCAGGCAGCGACCAAGGATGCCGATGCCGCCAGTAAACGCTTCGCCGCCGGACTCGATCTGTTGAAGAAGCAAAAGCAGACCGACCCGAACAGGATTGCCGCCATCGGTTACTGCTTCGGTGGCGCCGTGGTGCTGAATGCAGCGCGTCAAGGTGTGCCGCTGGCCGGTGTGGTGAGTTTCCATGGCGCGCTGGCGACCAAGACTCCGGCGACTCCGGGCAGTGTGAAGGCGAAAATCCTCGTCGAGCACGGTGCGCTGGACAGCATGGTCACTCAGGACCACGTCACCGCGTTCAAGTCGGAGATGGACAAGGCCGGGGCGGACTACCAGTTCGTCAGTCTGGATGGCGCCAAGCATGGTTTCAGCAATCCGGATGCCGATCGCCTGAGCCATGGCGAGCATGGCGGGCCGGACATTGGTTACAACAAGGCGGCGGATGAAAAATCCTGGGCGGATATGCAGGGGTTCTTCAAGAAGATTTTCGGCTGAGTCAGTAGCGACCGAGGCGCGGCCTTCGCGAGCAGGCTCGCTCCCACATTGGATCCCTGTCGCACAGAAGATCCCCTGTGGGAGCGAGCCTGCTCGCGAAGGCTTCACCGCCGATCTCGACCTCGCCCCGACTAACCGGCAAAATGCCCGCCATGCATACCACCCCCGCCCTGCCCGCCTGCTGCACTGCGCTCGACAGCCATTGGCCGTTGCCGACGGTCCTGGCCGATACCGTGCTGCTCAGTACCCACTTCGACCCGGCACGCCTGCTCGGCGATGACTTTCAGCGCAGCGCTGTGCTGGCGCCACCGAGCATCCAGCGTTCGGTGGCCAAGCGTCAGGCCGAGTTTCTTGCAGGACGCATTTGCGCCCGTGCCGCGCTGCACCAACTCGAAGGCCTGAATATCGTCCCGCCGATCGGCGAAGATCGCGCCCCGGTGTGGCCGGCGCACATCTGCGGTTCGATCACCCACAGCACTGGCCGTGCGGCGGCGATTGTCGCCAACAAGCAACACTGGCGCGGCTTGGGCATGGATCTGGAAAACCTGTTGAGCCACGAGCGCGCCGAAAGGCTGGCCGGGGAAATCCTCACGCCAGCGGAAATGCAGCGCATGGCGGCGGGTTCTCAGGAGCAACTGGCGCTGCGGGTGACCCTGACGTTTTCGGTCAAAGAGAGTTTGTTCAAGGCGCTGTACCCGATCGTGCAGCAGCGCTTTTATTTCGAGCATGCCGAAGTGCTGGAATGGACTGCGGCGGGTCAGGTCAGGCTGCGGTTGTTGACTGATTTGTCCAGCGAATGGCGCAACGGATCGGAGCTGGAGGCGCAGTTTGCAGTGCAGGATGGGCAGTTGTTGAGTCTGGTCAGCATTCCTGCCTGAAGTTTTGCATTGCCTGTTATGGCGCCTTCGCGAGCAGGCTCGCTCCCACAGGGGATTGCATTTCAAATGTGGGAGCGAGCCTGCTCGCGAAGGCAGTATCCCGAATCTCAGCGGCGCTCCTGATTCCTCGGCCAGCTCAGACTGAAGCACGCCCCACCCAGACTCTTGCTCTTGCCAATGATCGCGCGGCCGTCGTGCCAGTGAATGATCCGCCGCACAATCGACAAGCCCAGACCATGCCCGCCCGAGGCCCGCGTGCGGCTATCGTCGAGGCGCAGAAACGGCGTGAAGATCCGCTCCCACGCCACTTCCGGCACCCCCGGCCCGTCATCCTCGACGTCGATCCGGCAACGCAACTGGCCGACCTGATAACTCACCGTCACTTGTGAATGCGCATGGCGCATCGCGTTGCCCACCAGATTCTGCAGCGCCCGATGCAGATAACGCGGCTCGGCCTCGACCCAGGCGCCGTCGTTGTCGGCCGATGACAGACACAAACCGCGCTGTACCGTGACCTCGGCGCGCAGCGGCGCCAATTCTTCGATCACCTGATTGACCAGCGCATCCAGGTCGATGCGCTGGAAGGTCAGCGCCGGTGAGCCTTGCTCCAGTCGTGCGTAGGTGAGCATTTCGTCGACCAGCTTATCGAGGTCTTCGATGTCGTGATCCATGCCTTCGCGGTATTTCTCCAGCGCTTGCGGAGTGGTAGCCGTGCCGATCATTTCCAGCCCGAAACGCAGCCGCGCCACCGGCGTGCGCAGTTCATGAGACACCGCGCGCACCAGTTCACGCTGGATCGCCAGCAGTTGCTGCAAGTGCTCGGCCATGCCATTGAACGCCAACGCCAGCCGCCCGACCGAGTCGGCACCGCGCGCTGGCACACGGGTTTCCAGGCTGCCCTTGGCGATCCGCGTGGCCGCCGCTTCGAGGCCGCGCAAACGTCGCTCGAGCTGACGCACCAACAGATAAACGATAAGGCCGATCAGGGTCAGGCCCAGCGCGGCAATCAGTACCAGCCATTCCGGCGGGTACGGATTCATCTGATACAGCGGGCCGATTTCCAGCACCCACGGCGTGCCGACCATACCGGCGAAGACGCGGATCGAATCGCCGCCCTTGCCCAGCGCCATCACCGTGTCGCCCTCGGCCACGCGACGACTCTGGTCTTCGTCCATGTCGGCTTCATTTACCGTGACCAGCTGCAGATCGAAGCCGAAGCCCTTTTCCTGTTTTATCTGCGCCAGACGTTTGGGCTGTTCGCCGACCGGCACCCGCACCAGTTCATCGGCCAGCAGGTAGATGGTCGCCCGGGCCAGTTGCTCGCTGATTTGCTGTACCTCGCCCACCAGCATCATTTGCTCTTTTTCGCTGATCAGCCGATAGACCTTGGCCGCATGTGGCCCGGTCTGCTCGACCAGCGCCTGACCGCGCAGCACACGGGTGCGCTGGGCCAGATCGAGGTCGGTTTCAGAGAATTTCTTCAGTGTCAGCGGTATACCGAGCAGCCGCTCCCACACCAGCAGCGCGCGATGGCGTTCGGTCTGGTTCATCGGTTGCAGGTTGTCGGCCATCAGCGAAAAAGTGCCGTGGGCCAGGCGCTCGCGGTATTGCTCGCTGCGCACCTGATTGAGCAGGTTCAGCGCCAGCACGCCGAGCACCGCCACCAGAATCAGCGCGGCGCACATGCCGCCGTAGATGCGCAGGAAGATCGAATTCACAGCGCCAGGTCTGCGCAGGCTTCCGGAACGAACAGATAGCCTTTGCTGCGGATGGTCTTGATCAGGCGCGGATGGTCGGGGTCGTCACCGATTTTCGGGCGGATGCGCGAGATGCGCACGTCGATCGAGCGGTCCTGGCCGTCGTAGCCGATGCCGCGCAATGCAGTGAAGATTTCTTCCCGGGAAAGAATCCGCCCGGCATTGGACACCAGCAGCCACAGCAGGTCGAACTCGGCGCTGGTCAGCTCGATGCCGTTGTCGCTCAGCCAGGCTTCGCGTAACGCGTTGTCGACCACCAGCGGACCGAATTGCAACCGCCGGGATTTTTCCGCGACCGGCTCTGGTGTGTCACTGCGACGCAGCAATGCCTGGATGCGCGCCAGCAACAAGCGCGGGCGCACCGGTTTGCACACATAGTCGTCGGCACCGAGGTCGAGGCCGTGGATCTGATCGGCATCGTCGGTGCGCGCGGTGAGCATCAGGATCGGCCCGTCATACTGGCTGCGCACTTTGCGGCAGATGCTCAGGCCATCCTCGCCGGGCAGCATCAGGTCGAGGATCACCAGGTCGGGTTGCTCCTTGATGATCCGCGCCGCCGCCAGCGCACCGTTGCCTTCGATCTCCACGCGCAGGCCATTGGCTTGCAGGTAATCGCGGGTGAGCTCGGCCAGTCGCTGGTCATCCTCGACGATCAATACCTGCCAGGTTTGTTGCTCCACCGGTGACCTCTGCTTGCTGTTTTTATTAAAAGAAGAAAGACAATCGCCTGACACGGACAAAACCTGTGGGAGCGAGCCTGCTCGCGAAAGCGTCTGTTGCTCCAACCTGAATGCTCAGTGGTCAACCGATTCGCGAGCAGGCTCGCTCCCACAATCCTGCGTATACCTCCCGATCATCTGTCATGTTTCAGGAGGATAAAAATGCCCATGCACCCAGCGATTGTATAAACGCCGCTCACCCGGAAAACAAGTCGGTAAATGCGTTCGGACAAGGCCGAATTCTGTGATAGGGTTCGCGCCCTTAAAAAACCGCTGAAGCGTTTTTCCAGGCAAAAAAACAGTGACAAACGGTCTGGCTCAGCAGGTTCGCGGCCTACACGCGTTTTCCCTGTTTCTTACACAAATTACGCACAGGCTTATCCACAGGTAGTACGTTGCAATCCCCCCCTGAAACGCATTATCTTGTAGCACGGCGAAAACAGAGACCCTACATATAGGGTTTTCACCTAAAACGCCCAACCACATTTCAGACCTGAAACTCAAGTGCTTTATGGCCAGTTTCCGGTAGAACAAGCGAGTTTTTACAAGCCCAAACCGCACTGGCGGATGGCACCGTTTTATTTGGTCCGAAACGGACGAAACGGTATGGGTGTTGCAGTCATGACTGCCACCCGCGAAGGAATCCGGTAGCGAGCTTGTGCTTGCGACCAAAACTTCGGCAAGGACGCGGCGTTGCAGCCTTTTTCCTACTGTTCCGAAGTTTGTAATGCCGACGCCCGTCGGTTGCAGTGCTTCGGTACAGAACGGTGAGCACCATGACGGTGCCAAACAAACATAGAGAATGTGGAGACCCCCCCCCATGCAAACCGACACAACTCGCGAGAACCCGCAGGGCACCTTGCCGCAGGC
>NZ_RAZO01000302.1:0-1169 GCF_004307535.1 Pseudomonas sp. Sample_9 | reverse complement strand
GCCAACCTGCCGCGTCAGGACGAAGTGTTTCCGGATCGCGAGCACTTCGGGCGGATCTTCTTCAATCAGGCCAACATGAGCGCCATGGGCATCCCGCAGATCGCCGTGGTCATGGGCTCGTGCACCGCTGGCGGCGCGTATGTGCCGGCGATGGCGGACGAAGCGATCATGGTGCGCAACCAGGCGACGATTTTTCTCGCCGGCCCGCCGCTGGTGAAAGCTGCGACCGGTGAAGTGGTCAGCGCCGAAGATCTGGGCGGCGCTGATGTGCACTGCAAGACCTCCGGCGTGGCCGACCATTACGCCGAGAACGACGAACACGCCCTCGCCCTCGCCCGCCGCAGCGTCGCCAACCTCAACTGGCGCAAGCTCGGCGAGGTGCAGCAACGCACGCCGATTGCGCCGCTGTACGCCAGCGACGAGTTGTACGGCGTGGTTCCGGCTGACGCCAAGCAGCCATTCGATGTGCGCGAAGTGATCGCGCGGCTGGTCGACGGCTCGGTGTTCGATGAATTCAAAGCGCTGTTCGGCACCACGCTGGTCTGCGGTTTCGCGCACTTGCACGGCTACCCGATCGCGATTCTGGCGAACAACGGCATCCTCTTCGCCGAAGCCGCGCAGAAAGGCGCGCACTTCATCGAACTGGCCTGCCAGCGCGGCATCCCGCTGCTTTTTCTGCAGAACATCACCGGTTTCATGGTCGGCCAGAAATACGAGGCCGGCGGCATCGCCAAGCACGGCGCGAAACTGGTGACCGCGGTGGCCTGCGCCAAAGTGCCGAAATTCACCGTGATCATCGGCGGCAGCTTCGGTGCCGGTAACTACGGCATGTGCGGGCGCGCTTACGATCCGCGTTTTTTGTGGATGTGGCCGAACGCGCGAATTGGCGTGATGGGTGCCGAACAGGCCGCAGGCGTCTTGGTGCAGGTCAAACGCGAACAGGCCGAACGCAGCGGTCAGGCGTTCAGCGCCGAGCAGGAGACCGAGATCAAGCAGCCGATTCTCGACCAGTACGAAGAACAGGGTCACCCCTACTATTCCAGCGCGCGGCTGTGGGACGACGGCGTCATCGACCCGGCGCAGACCCGCGATGTACTGGCCCTGGCCTTGTCTGCGTCGCTGAACGCGCCAATCGAACCGAGCCGCTTCGGCGTGTTCCGGATGTGATG
>NZ_RAZO01000493.1:0-1171 GCF_004307535.1 Pseudomonas sp. Sample_9 | reverse complement strand
CCCCGGATCAATCCCTCCACTCAGCCTTCCGACGTCGCCGGTGGATCAAGATCAAGAGCACTCGAGCTTGCGCTCATTGTTGAGTGGTGCGGCTTCGCCGCGGGCAGCTGCGCTGCTTTGCTTTTCTGCTTTTTGTGGGAGCGAGCCTGCTCGCGAAGGCGGCCTGACAGCCGACCATTATCCACCGGCCGGACTCAATCCCTGTGGGAGAGCACTCGAGCTAACGCTCATTGTTGAGTGGTGCGGCTTTACCGCGGGCAGCTGCGCTGTTTTGCTTTTCTGTGGGAGCGAGCTTGCTCGCGAAGGCGGCCTGACAGCCGACCACTATCTACCGGCCGGACTCAATCCCTGTGGGAGCTGGCTTGCCAGCGATGGCAGCCTCCAAGTCGACCAATCCCCCACTGATATACCCGATCCAAATGTGGGAGCGAGCCTGCTCGCGAAAGCTCTCTTCCAGACGACCTCAAACCACCTGACTGTCAGAGGCAATCCCTGCACTTAAACATCATCAAATACCCACGTTTAAACTACACGACCCGTTACGCCATCCCGGCTACAACTCCTTGCGCCATTGCCTACGCCTACGCCAGAATCCGCCGGCTTACGCGCTATGAGGTTGGCTATATCGTTTCTCGGTCACTGACAAAAAGCAGTGATCGGGTTTGGTAGCCCGTCTGTAATGGCCGTATGTCTACGCCTTCAGACCGTCCTTTTTTTGGGGGCTCGGTTTATATGGTGGTCATGCGTGGGGCTCGTTCGCGGGCGCCGGGTTCCTATTGCAGCCGGTCTACCAACCCGCGTATGGCCGCCACCCTCGTTTGGTAGCGAAGGTGATGGCTCCTTGAATCTGCAATAGGAGTTTCATCATGTTCAAAGTCACCCCCAACCCGCCACCCTCCCACGACCGCGCACTCGACCCGCAAAAAATCCAGGAAGCCACCGACCGCGCCCTCGATTACTACCTCAAACCTGAAGACCTGGCAGCTCCGCCAAGTTCGCCAAAATATCGCCCGGTTTATGTTGTCGACCCCACGCTGGATGACGAAACCCTGTTGGTCGAAGCCTGCGAGTCGCTTTCCTACGCCCATGCCATGGCCGGTAACATCGCCAACTCAATAGGCGGCCCGGAACGCAAACCACTGCTGGCGCTGCAACAGGTGATCATGCTCAA
>NZ_RAZO01000100.1:0-10759 GCF_004307535.1 Pseudomonas sp. Sample_9 | reverse complement strand
TCGAACAGCGGCACCACGCGCATCGGCCGCAGAACGCCGGATTCCTTGAGCAGCAGTTGCACCGCGAGCACGTCGGAAGCGGCGCCGGCCATGGAGATCACGTAGGAACCCAGCGACGCAGCGGGCGCGGCGGCGATTTCCTTGCAGGTGTTGAGCACTTCGGCGGTATCCGCCGATGGTTTGAAATGCGCGGGCAGCAACGGTCGACGGTTGCTCAGCTCCTCGGTGAGGAAGTTGATGCGCTGCTCTTCGTCCCATTCCTCATAGCGGCCGAGGCCGAGGTAATCGGTGATTTCGGTCATCGCCGAGCTGTGCCGCGTTGAATCCTGACGCACATCGAGGCGCACCAGAAACAGTCCGAACGTCACCGCCCGACGCAGGCAGTCGAGCAACGGCCCGTCGGCGATGACGCCCATGCCGCACTCGTGCAGCGAGTTGAAACACAACTGCAACGGCTCGAGCAGGTCGCGATTGTCGTGCAGCACATCGGCGGTGGCCGGGGTCGGCGCGGTCAATGCAGCGTGCGCCCAATTGCGCGTCGCACGCAGACGTTCGCGCAATTGTTTGAGCACCGCGCGATAAGGTTCGGCGCTGTCGCCGGCCTTGGCCTTCAGCGCATCGCTGGCCTGCTGCATCGACAACTCGGCAGCAAGGTGATCGACATCGCGCAGATACAAATCAGCGGCCATCCAGCGCGCCAGCAGCAAGACTTCGCGAGTGACGGCGGCGGTGACATTGGGGTTGCCGTCACGGTCGCCGCCCATCCATGAGGCGAAACGGATCGGCGCGGCTTCCAGCGGCAAGCGCAGGCCCGTGGCGGCGAACAGCGCCTGATCGGCCTTGCGCATATGGTTGGGGATCGCCTGCCACAACGAATGCTCGATCACCGCAAAGCCCCACTTGGCTTCATCGACCGGGGTCGGTCGGGTGCGGCGGATTTCTTCGGTGTGCCACGCTTCGGCGATCAGCCGTTGCAGTTTGCTGTGGATCTGCTCGCGCTCGGCGCTGGTCAGGTCGCGATGATCCTGCGCGGCCAGTTGCGCGGCGATTGCATCGTACTTCTGGATCAACGTGCGTCGCGCCACTTCGGTCGGGTGCGCGGTCAGCACCAGTTCAATTTCCAGCCGCGCCAGTTGCCGGGCCAGGGATTCGCCGCTGTGACCTTCGCTGCGCAAGCGCGCGAGCAGTTCCGGCAATACCCGCGACTCGAACGGCGCCGGTTGCGACTCCTCGCGACGATGGATCAACTGATACTGCTCGGCGATGTTGGCCAGATTGAGAAACTGGTTGAAGGCGCGAGCGACCGGGAGCAATTCGTCTTCACTCAATTGATTGAGGCTGGCGCTCAGTTCAGCGTCCATCGAGCCGCGCCGGTCGGCCTTGGCGCCCTTGCGAATCTGCTCGATCTTGTCGAGGAACGCCTCGCCGTACTGGTCTCGAATGGTGTTGCCCAACAGCTCTCCGAGCAGGTGAACATCTTCGCGCAAGCGTGCATCAATATCGGTCATCAGCAGTTCTCCAGCGGTAATCGGGGACAGCGCAGAAACGAATGCTTTGCCAGAGAGTGCCGCTCTGCGCCGCTTCTTACAAGCAGGCGACGAATCGACTTAAACCTTGCGCGCGAAAGCCAGTCTCAACAGTAAGCCGTACGACGGCCCGCCGCCGGCGCTGCCGGATACTCACCCAGGCCTGCCATCAGCAGGCGCTAAATGAGGTCATCATGAAAATTCGTGAACTCGCCCAGCATTGGGAAGAAAACGCCAAAGGTCGCCTGACCGACACCGGCTACACGATTCATCTGGACGTCGAGTCCGCCGCGCGCCTGGCGGCAATTGCCGAGATGTATCCCAAACGTCATCCCGAGGAACTGCTCGGCGAACTGATCGGCGCCGCGCTTGAGGAGTTCGAAGCGAGCCTGCCGTATGTGAAGGGTTCGACCGTGGTGGCGACGGATGAGGAAGGTGATCCGCTGTATGAGGATGTCGGCCCGACGCCGCGTTTTCTGGCGTTGTCGCGGCGGCATTTGCATGATTTGTCCTCGGCTGAGAACAAGCAGAAGCACTGATCCGACACACATCACAAATGTGGGAGCGAGCCTGCTCGCGAATGCGGATTTTCATCCAGCATTTGCGCTGGCTGACACAGGCTCGCTCCCAGAAAGGCTGTATTCCAGATCGCAAATTGGTTTATCAACGGCCAGATTGCACCCGCGCGTACCGCTCCAAAGCCCCAAAGTTCCCGTTCCAGAGCCTTGTCCAAACGGTCAATTTAATTTTTGGCGATAGGCCATCTTTTCTGAACTTTTCAAAAATGCCGCCGGTCGGAACAGGTAACCACGCCTGGAACGAGCGTTTCAATTCGCGTCTACAAGCGATGCTTTCGCCTCCTCTGCCAGGATGGATTCAGTTGTATTTTCAGGAGATGCCTAATGGAGTTGAAGACCATGAAAACCCAAACCTCGTTTTCCCACCTGCGCGGTCTGAAACTGGCCGCTCTGGCCATCGGCACCAGCTTCGTACTGGCCGGTTGCGCCGGTAATCCTCCGACCGAGCAGTACGCCGTGACCCAATCGGCCGTCAACAGCGCCGTCAGCGCTGGCGGTACCGAATTTGCTGCGGTGGAAATGAAGCAGGCTCAGGACAAACTGAAACAAGCTGAAATCGCCATGCACGACAAGAAGTATGACGAGGCCCGTCGCCTGTCCGAACAGGCTGAATGGGACGCTCGCGTCGCTGAACGCAAGGCTCAGGCCGCCAAGGCCGAACAGGCTGTGAAGGATTCCCAGAAAGGTGTTCAGGAACTGCGTCAGGAAAGCCAGCGCACTGTGCAGTAAGCGCGCATCCCGACCGCAAAGCTGAAACTCTTACCGATAGAAAGGACGACAAATTATGCGTAAGCAACTGATGATTCCCGCTCTTCTGGCCGCAAGCGTTGCACTGGCTGCCTGCTCCACCCCGCCTAACCCGAACCTGGAACAGGCGCGCACCAACTACGCCGGCCTGCAGGCCAACCCACAGGCGAGCAAAGTCGCGGCACTGGAAACCAAAGACGCCAGCGATTACCTGGACAAGGCCGACAAGGCTTATCTGGACAAAGAAGACGCAGCCAAGGTTGACCAACTGGCTTACCTGACCAACCAGCGCGTCGAAGTGGCCAAGCAGACCATCGCTCTGCGCACCGCTGAAAACAACCTGAAAAACGCCGCAGCCCAACGTGCCCAGGCCCGTCTGGATGCCCGTGACCAGCAGATCAAACAGCTGCAGGACAGCCTCAACGCCAAGCAGACCGATCGCGGCACGCTGGTGACTTTCGGTGACGTGCTGTTCGCCACCAACAAGGCTGATCTGAAATCCAGCGGCCTGGTGAACATCAACAAACTGGCGCAATTCCTCCAGGAAAACCCGGATCGAAAAGTGATCGTCGAGGGTTACACCGACAGCACCGGCACCGCGAGCTACAACCAGTCGCTGTCCGAGCGCCGCGCGACTTCCGTGCAGATGGCTCTGATCAAGATGGGCGTCGACCCTTCGCGCATCGTCGCTCAGGGTTATGGCAAGGAGTACCCGGTAGCGGATAACGGCAGCGTCTCGGGCCGTGCGATGAACCGTCGTGTGGAAGTGACCATTTCCAACGACAACCAGCCAGTAGCACCGCGTTCTTCGGTGAGCTCGAACTAAGCTCCACCCGGTAACGCAAAAGCCCCGCCTGACTTGATCAGGCGGGGCTTTTTTGTGGGAGCAGACATCGTAGCCCCTCACCCCAGCCCTCTCCCAAGGGAGAGGGAGCCGATTTGTGTCGCTTTCAAAACTTGTGTTCGGCGCTATGGATCAGGTCGACGTAGCTTAAACAAACACCTCGGTCAGTCCCCTCTCCCTCTGGGAGAGGGTTAGGGTGAGGGCTGAACCTGCAGAATCACTTCTCGAGTTTCTGCGGAGTCTCTTCGCCCATACACCGCACAGCTTTTTTCTGCGCGTTGATCAACACACCGGTCAGGCCTTTCTGTTCGGTATCGAACAGCACCAGCACGCCATCGATGCACTGCGCCACTTGCGGCGCGGGTGTCAGCGAGACTTTGTAGTCCTCGCCCGGCACGGTCTTGAGCATGGTGAATTCGCTGAGCAACAACGCGTCCTCCGGCTTGGCAAAATGCAGGTAGCCGTAGTACCACAGCGCCCCGACGGTGCCGAGGATGCTGCAGATACCGGTGATGATCAGCGGGATGGCATTACGTTCTTCAGTCATTGCGGGGTCTCATCTTCGGAATTCGGGGGCGGCGGATAGTTGGGGATTTCGCCGAGGCGGCGCAGGCCGTCGAAGTGTTCGGGGTCGTCGAGATAGCGCAGCATGACCTGACGCCACACCGGGTCGCCGAAGGTTTGCACATGACCGCCACGGGTCAGCTGCAACACGCGCGGCGGCGGCGCTGCCTGATACAGGCGAATGCCGTTGGCCATCGGTACCAGCGGATCGTCGATGCTGTGGAAGATCAGCTTGGGCACGCCGGTCAACTGCGCCATCGAGTTGATCGCGCTGTCGCCGTCCGGCACCAGCCACGACAGCGGCACTTGCAATGGCCAGGTCAGCCACGAAGTGCTGAGGGCGAATTGGCCGACGCTGCGATAACTGGCCGGCACGCCATCCAGCACCAGGGCCTTGAGTTGTTTTTGCCGTTCCGGGTGCTGCGCCAGCCAATGCACCGACATCGCACCGCCCAGACTCTGTCCGAGCAGCACCAGCGGTTTGCCTTTGACCTCCGGCGCGTTGTCGAGCCAGGCGAAGGCCGCATCGATATCCTGATAGATCGCCGGCAGGCTCGGCTTGCCCTCGGACAAACCGTAGCCGCGATAGTCGACCAGCAGCACCTGATAACCATTCTTCGGCAACCACCAGCTGCCGCCCAGATGCATCGGCAGATTGCCGCCGTTGCCGTGCAGATGCAGGACCGTGCCTTTGACCTCGACGCCAGGTTTGGCCGGCAGCCACCAGGCGTTGAGTTTCAAGCCATCAGCGGTAATCAGAGTGACTGTGCGGTACTCAAGCTTGGCTTTGTCAGGGGTGAAGACCTGACCCGGTTCGGGGTAGAACAGCAGCGAACTGCAACCGCCGAGGGTCAAGAGCAGGCATAGGATGCCGAGGATTCTCATCCGGTGAAACCTCGCAAAAGAGCTGAACAAAAATCAAACCTGTGGGAGCGAGCCTGCTCGCGAAAGCGGTGTATCAGCCAACATCAATGTTGAAGGTGAAATCGCATTCGCGAGCAGGCTCGCTCCCACAAGGGGTTCGGTGCTGGGTCTAGAGGATATTGGAATAATCCGCCTCAATCCGGTCCAGGCTCAAATGGTTGAGGAAGTTGGAGAAACACATCCACGCCGACAACGCATTCAAGTCACGGAACTGGTCCGGCAAATACTTGGGCGGCACCACCAGGCCTTCGTCCACCAGTTGCCGCAAGGTCCGCATGTCTTCCAGTGTGGTCTTGCCACAGAACAACAACGGAATCTGCTCAAGCTTGCCTTTGCGCACGGCCAACTGAATGTAGTTGTAAACCATGATGAAGCCCTTGAGGTAGGACAAGTCTTTGGTGAATGGCAGACCGGTCGGCGTCGAGCCACGGAACACCCGGCTGGCATTGCCGTAGCTTTCGGCCATCTCGAAACCCTGCTCGCGGAAGAATTCGTAGATCTGCAAAAAGTCCGCGCCCTCCTCGACCATATGAATCGCACGGGTGCGGTTGGTCAGTTTGCGCAGGCGACTCGGGTAAGAGGCGAAGGTGATGATTTCCATCAGGATCGCCAGGCCTTCCTGGGTCACCGTCGACGAGGGCGGGCCTTTCGACAGGAACGTGCAGATCGGCTGATTCAAGCCATTGAGCGTAGTGCCGACGTGCACCAGACCTTCGTGGACTTCCAATGCACGGACGTCGCGGTCGTTGAACAGCGCATCGGTGCGGATCTTGATGTAGTCGGCGCCCGCCGCAGCGTCGGCGACGATGCCGTCGGACTCGAACACGCGAATCGTCTCTTCGGCCTCACCGAATACCTTGTTCAGTCGGGTTTGCAGCAGGTGCACCGCGTCTTTGGCGGTGAGGATCTTCGGCTCGTCCTTGAGATCGCCGCGTCCGTCGATGTTGTTCAGGTAGTCGGACATCATCAGGCCGAGGTCGGCCAATGTCGGGTCACCGGCGTGGAAGGCATCGGACGCCGCGCCGTACAGCTCTTGCGAGATCAGGCCGAAGTCCTCGGTGCCACGCGCTTCGAGCATGCGCACCACCATGCGGTATTCCTTGCACATGCGCCGCATGATCTGCCCGACCGGGTTGAACTGGCCGAGCTGGCGGGTGATGTCGCGCTCGATGTTCTGGAATTCCAGTTTGACCTGGCTCGAGTCGAACGACAGCGGGCGGTTGAGGTAGTAGTCGCGATCCACCGCCGGCATTTCCTTGCCCTTGGCCTTGAGAAAGCCCTTGCGCACGTTGTCGTCCCACTTGACCGCATCGAGCACGCGGATCGGCGTCTGCGCCAGCACAATGCGATCGGACAACATGCGTATCGTCTGCTGGTAATCGTCCACCCGAAACTCCTGTAGAAAACGTGACGTAGCCAATCATAGGCGCTGAGGCCTTTGTGGGAGCGAGCCTGCTCGCGAATGCACTGTGTCAGACAACGGAGATGTTGAATATCAGAGCGCTTTCGCGAGCAGGCTCGCTCCCACAGGGTTTAGCGTCAAACGCTAGACCGACGCCAGCACCAGGTGCATATACCGCGTCAGAATCCCGAGCATGTCCTCTTCGGCCAGAGGCTCGGCGTCGTTGAGCAGGCCCTGATATTCCATCCGCCCGATAATCGCCGTCAACACCTTGGCATCCTGCTGCGGTTCACGCGAGCCCAGTACCTGGAACAACTGGCAGGTGCCCTGCAGCAGAATCTGCTGATGCGAGCGCACCAGAATGGCCAGACGCGGATTAAGCAGCGCTTCCTGACGGAACGCCTGTTCGGCCATCAGATGCTCGCGGCGGTTGATCAGTTGCCGGTGCACGTAATCGGCCATCAATCGCGCAATGTCATCGGCCAGTTGCGAGCGCGACTCCGGGCTGCCGTCGGCGCTGACCACCATTTCGCGCAGCAGCCCTTCGTTATTGATCCACAACTTGGCCATGTACGCCGCGCTGCGTTCAACATATTGGGCGAAGGTATCGGTGAGCAGGTCATCGATGTCCTTGAAGTAATACGTGGTCGCCGACAGCGGCACGCCGGCCTCCGCCGCGACCGCACGATGGCGCACGGCACGCACGCCGTCGCGCACGACAATGCGCATCGCGGCGTCGAGAATGTCCTGGCGACGCTGCTCACTGCCCTGTCGGCTGGCCTTGCGGCCCTGGTACTGAACACTTTCAGCGACCGCAGTGGCGATACCCGCTGCACCTTCTTGAGCTAATGCACCCATCACGACAGCACTTCCTCTACTAATGCCAAATTAACCAATTGATACATTTGTACCAGACAGGCAATAAAAAGCCGCCTGTTTTAGGCGGCTTTTTAACTGAAACGTTTACGCTTGCGGTCGCATGTGCGGGAACAGGATCACATCGCGGATCGACGGCGAGTTGGTCAGCAACATCACCAGACGATCGATGCCGATACCTTCGCCGGCGGTTGGCGGCATGCCGTACTCCAGCGCACGGACGAAGTCGGCGTCGTAGTGCATGGCTTCGTCGTCGCCGGCGTCCTTGTCGGCCACCTGCGCCATGAAGCGCTCGGCCTGGTCTTCCGCGTCGTTCAACTCGGAGTAGGCATTGGCGATTTCACGACCACCGATGAACAGCTCGAAGCGGTCGGTGACGTTCGGGTTCTCGTCGTTACGACGGGCCAGCGGCGACACTTCGAACGGGTACTGAGTGATGAAGTGCGGCTGCTCCAGCTTGTGCTCGACCAGTTCTTCGAAAATCATCACCTGCAATTTGCCCAGCCCCTCGAAGCCCAGCACCTTGGCGCCGGCCTTCTTGGCGATGGCGCGAGCCTTGTCGATGTCGTTCAGATCATCGGCAGTCAGCTCAGGGTTGTACTTGAGGATCGAGTCGAACACCGACAGACGCACGAACGGCTCGCCGAAGTGGAACACCTTGTCGCCGTACGGCACGTCGGTGCTGCCCAGCACCAGCTGCGCCAGCTCGCGGAACAGTTCTTCGGTCAGGTCCATGTTGTCTTCGTAATCGGCGTACGCCTGATAGAACTCCAACATGGTGAATTCAGGGTTGTGACGAGTCGAAACGCCTTCGTTACGGAAGTTGCGGTTGATCTCGAAGACCTTTTCAAAACCGCCAACCACCAGACGCTTCAGATACAGCTCTGGTGCGATACGCAGGAACATTTCCATGTCCAGCGCGTTGTGGTGAGTTTCGAACGGCTTGGCCGCAGCGCCGCCGGGAATGGTCTGCAGCATCGGCGTTTCGACTTCGAGGAAGTCGCGCTTCATCAGGAAGCTGCGGATGTGCGCGATCACTTGCGAACGCACGCGGAAGGTCTGGCGCACGTCTTCGTTGACGATCAGGTCGACGTAACGCTGGCGGTAGCGCTGTTCGGTGTCGGTCAGGCCGTGGTGCTTGTCCGGCAGCGGGCGCAGCGACTTGGTCAGCAGGCGCACGTTGGTCATTTCAACGTACAGGTCGCCTTTGCCGGAACGCGCCAGGGTGCCTTCGGCGGCAATGATGTCGCCCATGTCCCAGGTTTTCACCGCGGCCAGGGTTTCTTCGGACAGCGTCTTGCGGTTGACGTAGACCTGAATGCGCCCGGTCATGTCCTGGATCACCATGAACGAGCCACGGTTGAGCATGATGCGACCGGCAACCTTGACCGGGATTGCAGCCTCTGCCAGCTCTTCCTTGGTCTTGTCCGCGTACTGTTTCTGCAAGGCATCGCAGTAGTTGTCGCGGCGGAAGTCGTTCGGGAAGGCATTGCCCTTGGCGCGCTCGGCAGCAAGCTTTTCCTTGCGCAGGGCGATCAGGGAGTTTTCTTCCTGTTGCAGGGCTTGCGGGTCGAGTTGTAGGTCGCTCATGTCTTTAAGTATTCCATCAGGTTCGTTGCCCCCAGCCTTCGGCTGGGGATCGCGGGCGAGCCCGCTCCCACAGAGGGTGTTACAGGCCGGATTTCAGGCTGGCTTCCAGGTACTCATCGATGTCGCCATCGAGCACCTTGTCGCAATCGCTGCGTTCGATGTTGGTACGCAGATCCTTGATCCGCGAGGCATCGAGCACGTAAGAGCGGATCTGGTGACCCCAGCCGATGTCCGACTTGGTGTCTTCCAGCGCCTGCGAGGCCGCATTGCGCTTCTGCATTTCCTGCTCGTACAACTTGGCCCGCAGCATTTTCATCGCGGTGTCCTTGTTGGCGTGCTGGGAACGCTCGTTCTGGCAGCTGACCACGGTGTTGGTCGGTACGTGGGTGATACGTACGGCCGAGTCGGTGGTGTTTACGTGCTGACCACCGGCACCGGAGGAACGATAGGTGTCGATCCGCAGGTCTGCCGGGTTGATTTCGATTTCCACCTTGTCATCGATCTCTGGCGAGACGAAAACCGCGGAGAACGAGGTGTGGCGACGGTTGCCGGAGTCGAACGGGCTCTTGCGCACCAGACGGTGCACGCCGATCTCGGTACGCAGCCAGCCAAAGGCGTATTCGCCCTTGATGTGCACGGTCGCGCCCTTGATCCCGGCGACTTCACCGGCGGACAGTTCCATGATGGTCGCGTCGAAACCGCGTTTGTCGGCCCAGCGCAGGTACATGCGCAGCAGGATGTTGGCCCAGTCCTGCGCTTCGGTACCGCCGGAACCGGCCTGGATGTCCAGGTAGGCGTTGTTCGGGTCCATTTCATGGCTGAACATGCGGCGGAATTCCAGCTTGGCCAGATTTTCCTCGAGACGGGCCAGCTCGGCGACGACATCGCCCACTGCGCCTTCGTCGTTTTCTTCGACGGCCATGTCCAGCAGGTCGCGGCAATCGGCCAGACCGCCGTTCAGTTCGTCGAGGGTGTCGACGATCTGCGCCAGCGCGGCACGCTCGCGGCCCAGCTCCTGGGCGTATTCAGGTTTGTTCCAGACACTCGGATCTTCAAGCTCGCGATTGACCTCGGTCAGACGCTCATGCTTTTGATCGTAGTCAAAGATACCCCCGAATAGTTTCGGAGCGCTCGGACAGGTCCTTGATGGTGTTCAGGATCGGGTTGATTTCCATGACGGGCAGCACTCGTTGGCGAACTTTTGAAAGCCGGCGAGTATAACGTAAACAGGCTGTCGCGGCAGCCCGTCTGGCGGTGAATGGGCCGAGATTGCTGCCCTCACCCTAGCCCTCTCCCGGAGGGAGAGGGGACCGATCGGGGGATATTTGAAACATACGCCGAATAGAATGGCTTCACCGAATCCGTGATCGCCAAGCCTGAAGATCCATAATCGCTGCGATCTCTCAGGTCGATGTCTGGCCCGAGATACCTCGGTCGGCCCCCTCTCCCTCCAGGAGAGGGCTGGGGTGAGGGCAACGGCCGTTACTCGATCCCGACCTGATTGCGCCCATTGTTCTTGGCCAGATACAACCCGCGATCCGCCGCCGAAATCAGCAGCCGGCAGTCACTCCCCGCCTGCGGCACCATGGTCGCCAGACCAATGCTGATGGTCAGACTGGAGCCCTCGGCCGGTGTGTTGTGCGGAATCTTCAACGCCGCCACAGTCTGGCGCAGTTTTTCGGCCAACAGCCGCGCGCCGCCCGGCGAA
>NZ_RAZO01000348.1:0-10778 GCF_004307535.1 Pseudomonas sp. Sample_9 | reverse complement strand
AGCCGGCGCGTTTTTTTTTGAATCCGGTTCACCCTTTGCGAGGGTAGCCACCTGGAGAAATACCCATGACACAACCGATTGTCGTGGCGGCACTGTACAAGTTCGTCACCCTCGAAGATTACGTTGACCTGCGCGAGCCTCTGCTGCAAGCGATGGTCGACAACGGCATCAAAGGCACGCTGCTGATCGCCGAAGAAGGCATCAACGGCACGGTTTCCGGCAGCCGCGAAGGCATCGACGGTCTGCTCGCCTGGCTCAAGAACGATCCGCGCATGGTCGACATCGACCACAAGGAATCGTACTGCGACGAGCAGCCGTTCTATCGCACCAAGGTCAAGCTGAAGAAAGAGATCGTCACCCTCGGCGTTGAAGGCGTTGACCCGAACAAGAAGGTCGGCACCTACGTCGAACCGCAGGACTGGAACGCGCTGATCAGCGACCCGGAAGTGCTGCTCATCGACACGCGCAACGATTACGAAGTGTCGATCGGCACCTTCGAAGGCGCCATCGATCCGAAAACCACCAGTTTTCGCGAGTTTCCCGACTACATCAAAGAACACTTCGACCCGGCCGTGCACAAGAAGGTCGCGATGTTCTGCACCGGCGGCATTCGCTGCGAGAAAGCCTCGAGCTATATGCTCGGCGAAGGTTTCGAAGAGGTTTACCACCTCAAGGGCGGCATCCTGAAGTACCTCGAAGAGGTGCCGCAGGAAGAAACCAAGTGGCGCGGCGACTGCTTCGTCTTCGACAACCGCGTGACCGTGCGTCACGACCTGACGGAAGGCGACTACGATCAATGTCATGCCTGCCGCACGCCGGTCAGCGTTGAAGATCGCGCCTCCGAGCACTACGTCGCCGGCATCAGTTGCCCGCACTGCTGGGACAAGCTCAGCGAGAAAACCCGGCGCAGCGCCATCGATCGGCAAAAGCAGATCGAACTGGCCAAGGCACGCAATCAGCCGCACCCGATCGGCTACAACTATAAGCAAGCATCCTCCGAGGCTTAACCATGTCTGCGCGCCTGCTCTATGTGATGGATCCGATGTGTTCATGGTGCTGGGGTTTTGCTCCGGTGGCCAAGGCACTGGTCGAGCAGGCGCAGGCAGCCGGAGTGGAGCTGCATCTGGTGGTCGGCGGGTTGCGCACCGGCAGCGGTTCGGCGCTGGAGCCGACCACGCGGCGCTACATTCTCGAGCACTGGCAAGCGGTCACCGAGGCCACCGGCCAGCCGTTCAAGTTCGACGGCGCGTTGCCTGACGGTTTTGTCTACGACACCGAGCCTGCCTGTCGCGCCATTGTCACCGCGCGCGGTCTGGCGCCGGATTGCGCGTGGACACTGGTCGGGCTGATCCAGCAGGCGTTTTACGCCGAAGGTCGCGATGTCACCCAGGCCAGCGTGCTGGTCGAACTGGCGGAGCAGGCCGGTGTGCCGCGTATTGAATTCGCGGCGTTGTTCGATCATGCCGATCAGCACAGGGCGACCCAGGCTGATTTCACCTGGGTGCAGGACTTGGGCATCGCTGGTTTTCCGACCCTGCTGGCCGAGCGCAACGGGCAACTGGCGCTGCTCACCAACGGTTATCAACCGCTCAGCGAGCTGTCGCCGTTGCTCGGCCGCTGGCTGGAGCGCGCGGCCTGTGTCTGACCGCGCCGATGACACGCCAACCGTAGAGCGTGTCGACCGGCTGAGCTGGGCTGAAGTCCGGCGTCTGGCACTGCATCACAAGAAATCCCTGTGGATCGCCAACGGCGTGGCCGTGCTGGCGACGCTGTGCAGCGTGCCGATCCCGTTGCTGCTGCCGTTGCTGGTCGACGAAGTGCTGCTCGGCCACGGCGATGCCGCACTGAAAGTCATGAATCATTTTCTGCCAAGCATGTGGCAGCAGGCGGCGGGTTATATCGGCCTGATGTTGGTAGTGACCCTGACCTTGCGTTGCAGCGCCCTGTGTTTTGGCGTGTTGCAGTCGCGGCTGTTTGCGCGCCTGGCCAAGGACATCGTCTACCGCATTCGCGTACGCCTGATCGAGCGGCTCAAGCGCATTTCCCTCGGCGAATACGAAAGCCTCGGCAGCGGCACGGTAACCACGCATTTGGTCACCGATCTGGATACCCTCGACAAATTCGTCGGCGAAACCCTCAGCCGCTTCCTCGTCGCGATGCTGACCCTGGTCGGCACCGCCAGCATCCTCATGTGGATGCACTGGAAGCTGGCGCTGCTGATCCTGCTGTTCAACCCGTTGGTGATCTACGCCACTGTGCAGTTGGGCAAGCGCGTCAAGCATCTGAAGAAGCTGGAGAACGACAGCACCTCGCGCTTCACTCAGGCGCTGAGCGAAACTCTCGATGCGATTCAGGAAGTGCGCGCGGGCAATCGTCAGGGCTATTTCCTCGGGCGCCTCGGTTTGCGCGCGCAGGAGGTACGCAACTACGCAGTCAACTCGCAGTGGAAAACCGACGCCTCGAACCGCGCCAGTGGTTTGCTGTTCCAGTTCGGCATCGACATCTTTCGCGCGGCGGCGATGCTCACCGTGCTGTTTTCCGACCTGTCGATCGGGCAGATGCTCGCGGTGTTCAGTTACCTGTGGTTCATGATCGGCCCGGTCGAACAGCTGCTCAATCTGCAATACGCCTATTACGCGGCGGGCGGTGCGCTGACGCGGATCAATGAATTGCTGGCGCGCGCCGACGAGCCGCAGTATCCCGGCGGCGTCGATCCGTTCAAGGGGCGCGACACCGTCGGCATCGAGGTGCAAGGCCTGAGTTTCGGTTATGGCGACGAGTTGGTGCTGGATCAGATGAACCTGTCGATCCTGCCCGGCGAAAAAGTCGCGATCGTCGGCGCCAGCGGCGGCGGCAAAAGCACCTTGGTGCAATTGCTGTTGGGCCTGTACACGCCAGCGGCCGGGACCATTCGCTTTGGCGGGTCGACCCAGCAGGAGATTGGTCTGGAGACGGTGCGCGAGAACGTCGCGGTGGTGCTGCAGCATCCGGCGCTGTTCAACGACAGCGTGCGCGCCAACCTGACCATGGGCCGCATGCGCAGCGACGAAGCCTGCTGGCAGGCGCTGGAAATCGCGCAGATGGCCGCGACCATTCGCGCGCTGCCCAACGGCCTCGACAGCATCGTCGGTCGCTCCGGCGTGCGTTTGTCCGGCGGCCAGCGCCAGCGTCTGGCGATTGCGCGGATGATTCTCGCCGAGCCGAAAGTGGTGATTCTCGACGAAGCCACCTCGGCCCTCGACGCCGCCACCGAGTACAACCTGCACCAGGCGATGGCGAAGTTTCTCCATGGCCGCACCACGCTGATCATTGCCCATCGCCTGTCGGCGGTGAAACAGGCGGACCGCGTGCTGGTGTTCGACGGCGGGCAGATCGCCGAGGACGGCGACCATCGCCAACTGATCGCGGACGGCGGTCTGTACGCCAAGCTCTACGGCAACTTGCAACAGCACTGATCGAAACCCTCGCCGACCTGTCAGAGGTTCTGCGCGCGGTGTAGTGCCGCGCCTTGCCTTGAACGAGAACCCCACCTAGTCTCGTCATAGCGAATTCGCCCGGAAGGCGAGCGGGCAGTGCTCATGCAAGGACTCTCATGAAGCAAAAGCAGACTCTGGGAACACCACGGTTGTTGGGTATCGTCTGGCCCTTTATTGCTGTCGTGGTGTTCCAGGCATTACTGGGGGGCGTGAGCCTTTACGTGCTTTCGGCCGTGCGTGGCTACGTCGCTGGCGAAAGCCTGTGGTCCAAGGGCCAGAAAGACGCCATCTATTACCTCAACCTCTACGCCGACAGCCGTGACGAGGCGATCTATCGCAAATACCTGACGGCGATCGCCGTGCCCCAGGGCGGGCACCAACTGCGCCTGGCACTGGATCGTCAGCCGCCGGATCTGCAAGCGGCGCGCGAAGGCATTCTCAAGGGTGGCAATCATCCAGACGATGTCTCCAGCGTCATCTGGCTGTACCTCAATTTCCGCCACTACAGTTATCTGGAAACCGCGATCGATCGCTGGACGATTGGCGATGCCTATCTCGACCGACTGCACGAAGTCGCGCAGGAGATGCACCAAGGCATTGCGCAGAACCAGGCCAGTCCCGGCGATGTGCAGCGCTGGAAGTTACAGATCTTCGCCATCAACGATGCAGTCACCCCAGCGGCCAGGGCTTTCAGCGATGCCTTGGGCGAAGGCTCGCGGGTGATCATGCGCCTGCTGCTGTTCACCAACCTGGCCACCGCGCTGGGTCTGATCGCGCTGGCGCTGTGGCGCACGCACAAACTGCTCAAGCAGCGCCATGAGTTCGCCCAGGCGCTGCAACTGGAAAAGGATCGCGCGCATATCACGCTGCAGTCGATTGGTGATGGCGTGATCACCACCGACGTCAACGGCGCGATTGATTACATGAACCCCGCCGCCGAGGCCATGACGCACTGGAAGGCCGAGCAGGCGGCAGGGCTGCCGTTGTCGGCGCTGTTCAACCTGCTCGACGATAACGCCCAGACCGAAGGGCTGACGTTGATCGAGCACATTCTCAGCGGCCAGCTCAGCGGCGGCAGCGAACATTCCAAGCTGATCCAGCGTCTGGACGGCAGCACCCTGTCGGTGACCCTGGTCGGCGCGCCGATCCGCAATGCCGGGAATGTCAGCGGCACGGTGCTGGTGCTGCACGACATGACTCAGGAGCGGCAATACATCGCCAATCTGTCCTGGCAGGCGACTCACGATGCGCTGACCGGGCTGGCCAACCGCCGCGAATTCGAATATCGCCTCGAGCAGGCCTTGCACAAGCTGACGCGCCAGCCCGGGCGGCACGCACTGATGTTCCTCGATCTCGACCAGTTCAAACTGGTCAACGACACCTGCGGTCACGCGGCGGGTGATGAGTTGCTGCGGCACATCTGCACGCTGTTGCAATCAGACTTGCGCGAGGGCGATACCCTGGCGCGACTGGGCGGCGATGAATTCGGGATTTTGCTCGAGAACTGCCCGCCGGACATCGCCGAGAAGATTGCCGAAAGCCTGCGCCAGACCGTGCAGAACCTGCATTTTGTCTGGAAGGGGCGGCCGTTCCTGACCACCGTCAGTATTGGCTTGGTGCATGTCGCGCAGAATCCGACCACCCTTGAAGCCTCCCTGCGCGCGGCGGACATGGCTTGCTACATGGCCAAGGAAAAAGGCCGCAACCGCGTGCAGGTCTATCATGCGGACGACTCCGAACTGTCCATGCGCTTCGGTGAAATGGCTTGGGTGCAGCGCCTGCATATGGCGCTGGAAGAAAACCGCTTCTGCCTTTATGCCCAGCAGATCGCACCGCTCAAGCCGCAACCCGGCCAGGCCGGACACATCGAAATCCTCCTGCGTTTGCATGATGAATCCGGGCGGATGATTTTGCCTGACAGCTTTATTCCGGCAGCGGAGCGATATGGTTTGATGACCCAGTTAGATCGCTGGGTAGTTGAAAATGTTTTCAAGGTTATTGCCCAGTGTATTGAACAGGAACATGAACTTCCTTTGGCAATGTGTGCGATTAATCTGTCAGGCATTACTATAGGAGATGACGCGTTTTTGCACTTCCTGCGGGAACAGTTTGTTAACTACGCTATACCGCCTGAAATGATTTGTTTTGAAATTACTGAAACCAGTGCAATCGCTAATCTTGGCAGTGCAATTCGTTTTATCAATGAACTCAAAGGCTTAGGCTGTCACTTTTCTCTGGATGACTTTTGTGCCGGAATGTCTTCATTCGCTTACTTGAAACATTTGCCTGTAGACTTCCTGAAGATCGACGGGAGTTTCGTTAAGGATATGCTGGACGACCCGATTAATCGGGCAATGGTCGAAGTGATCAATCACATTGGCCATGTTATGGGTAAGCAGACAATTGCCGAGTTTGTTGAAACTAACCAGATCGAACAGGCATTGCTTGAAATAGGTGTGGATTACGCTCAGGGGTATGTCATCGAGCGCCCGCAGTTATTTACCTGTGACAGTTTGCAAAGTCGCCCTGCCAGACCGCAGCCGTTGTTGTTCAAAGCGCCTGGCACGTTCCGTTGAAGTCTCTCGCCGATCCTTGCCATCACAACTCAAAAGGAGCCGAACAGTGATCGACACATTCAACCGAACCGGACCCCTCATGGAAGCTGCAAGTTATCCTGCCTGGGCGCAACAGCTCATCAAGGATTGCAGCGAGAGCAAGCGCCGGGTTGTCGAACATGAACTTTATCAGCGCATGCGCGACAACAGACTCAGCGCGAAAACCATGCGCCAGTACCTGATCGGTGGCTGGCCGGTGGTCGAGCAATTTGCCTTGTACATGGCGCAGAACCTGACCAAGACCCGCTTCGCCCGCCATCCCGGCGAAGACATGGCGCGGCGCTGGCTGATGCGCAACATCCGCGTCGAACTCAATCACGCCGACTACTGGATGCACTGGAGTCGCGCCCATGGCGTCAGTCTCGAAGATCTCCAGGCCCAGCAAGTGCCGCCGGAGCTGCACGCTCTGAGTCACTGGTGCTGGCACACCAGCTCGGCGGATTCGCTGATCGTGGCGATTGCCGCGACCAACTATGCGATCGAGGGGGCGACCGGGGAGTGGTCAGCGGTGGTCTGCTCGACCGGGGTCTACGCGGCGGCGTTCCCGGAAGAAGATCGCAAACGCGCGATGAAGTGGTTGAAGATGCATGCCCAGTACGACGATGCCCATCCGTGGGAAGCGCTGGAAATCATCTGCACCCTGGCCGGCATGAACCCGAGCAAGGCGTTGCAGGCCGAGCTGCGGCAGGCGATCTGCAAGAGTTATGACTACATGTACCTGTTCCTGGAACGGTGCATGCAGCTGGAGACTTCGGAGCGCTTGCTGGTCAACCGCGAGCGCCGGACCGTAACCGAAAGCTGATCGAACTGTGGGAGCGAGCCTGCTCGCGAAAGCGGTGGGTCATTCGACGAATCGTTGTCTGAGCCTCCCTCTTCGCGAGCAGGCTCGCTCCCACAATGATTTTTAGCCGGCCATCGCCAGCCGGTTCCGCCCCTCGCGCTTTGCGACATAGAGCGCACTGTCGGCGCGGCGCAGCAAGCTGTCCGCCGACTCCCCCGGCAGTAACGTCGAGCATCCCAGACTCACGGTGATCTCGATCAACTGGCCATCGGCAAAGTATTCCCCCGACTGCGTCGCCTGGCGCAAACGCTCGCCGACCATCGCCGCCGCCTCGCGACCGGTGTTGGACAGCAGGATCAGAAACTCTTCGCCGCCATAACGGAACACCATGTCGACGTTGCGCAGTTGCGCCTTGATCGACGCGGCAATGGCTCTGAGCACCTCATCACCGGCGCCATGCCCGTGGTCATCGTTGACCCGTTTGAAGTGGTCGATGTCGAGCATCAGCACCGACAGCGGTTGCGCATGACGGCGCGACATGTCGATCTCGCGTTGCAAGGTCTGCTCCATGGCCACCCGATTGCCGGCACCGGTCAACGGGTCGCGCAAGGCACTTTGCGTCGCAGCGCGATAGAGCAGGGCGTTGCGCATCGGATACAGCAGGCAGGACAGCAGCGACTCGAGATCGCCCTGTTCCTTGTCGTTGAAACGCTGATTGCGGCGAAAGACCAGCTCGCCCATGTGCTCGCCTTCGTGGCTCAGGGTGTAGCTGACCGAATGGTGACCGCGTGCACCGAACTCCAGGCGCAAGTCGCTGGCCTGATGCACATAGCTCAGGGCGTCCAGTGGCACCAGGCGTTGGATTTCGCGGAAGAACAGGCCAAGGATGCGCTGTGGCTCCAGGCTGGTTTGCAGTTGCAGGCTCATTTGCTGACGCAATTGCGCCAGGCTGGTCGGGCGCTCGATCAGCGCCGGTAGTTGACCGAAGCCCAGGCGCTGCAATTTGGCACTGTCAAAGTCAATTGCATGGGTCTGGGAAGGAGATTTCATATGGCGTGAGCCCCTAAGCAGTAAGTCTGTCTTACAGGCTGGGTGAGAGCGGCTATGGGCTGCGCGTCGTACTGATCCATCAGTCCCGTAGGACGTTTGGCGTAAGTTTAGTCTGCCGCAAGACGATCAGTCAGCTATCGAAATCGGCGTCTGCCCCATGGCCATCACACGGCATGTTTTGAGGGAATTTAGAGCGAAACCCGTGCCATTCGGTTCGATTTAAATTAAAGCTTTTCGAATCAATGACTTGCTGACAGATGCCGGGCCGCCGCGCTGGGTTATTGGCGGCTTTGTGATGGTTATGAGCGGCAATGGCTTGCCGCGACAGCATTCTGCCGCGGCAACAAATGCGACGTATGGCGTTATTGGGCGTTGAAAGCCTGGCCATTGACGCCCGCGCTGTCCGGGCCCATCAGGTACAGATACACCGGCATGATCTCTTCCGGTGTCGGGTTGTTCAGCGGATTTTCCCCCGGATAAGCCTGCGCGCGCATGCTGGTGCGCGTACCGCCCGGGTTGATGCTGTTGGAGCGTACCGGCGCAACGCCTTCCACTTCATCGGCCAGGGTTTGCATCAGGCCCTCGGTGGCAAATTTCGACACACCGTAAGCGCCCCAGTACGCGCGACCCTTGCGCCCGACGCTGCTCGAGGTGAACACCACCGAGGCATCTTGGGACAGCTTGAGCAGCGGCAGCAGGGTGCTGGTCAGCATGAACATCGCGTTGACGTTGACCTGCATGACGCGCATGAAGTTTTCGCCGGACAGTTGTTCGATCGGCGTGCGCGGGCCGATGATCGAAGCGTTGTGCAGCAGGCCGTCGAGATGGCCGAACTCGGTTTCGATCATCGCGGCCAGCTCATCATATTGATGGGGCAGGGCGGTCTCGAGGTTGAACGGGATCACCGCCGGTTGCGGGTGGCCCGCTGCTTCGATTTCGTCGTAGACCTCGGTCAGATTGGCTTCGGTCTTGCCCAGCAGCAGCACGGTGGCACCGTGGGCGGCATAGGTTTTCGCCGCAGCCGCGCCGATGCCGCGCCCGGCACCGGTGACCAGAATGACCCGATCCTTGAGCAATTCAGGGCGAGCGGTGTAATCAAACATAAAAACCTCACAATCCATTTCATGAAGATCTGCTTCACCCCTGTGGCGAGGGGATTTATCCCCGTTCGGCGGCGAAGCCGTCGCAAAACCTGTGTGTCACATCGCCTGGATAAAAGCGGGGGCCGCTTCGCAGCCCAGCGGGGATAAATCCCCTCGCCACACAGGGAGCTTGGCGCAGTCAGGTCAGCAGCTGCACAGCGCGCTGTCGAGTACCTTGCGCAACTCCAGCGGGTGATCCACCACCACGTCCGCGCCCCAGTGCCGTGGGTTGTCGTCCGGGTGGATGTAGCCGTAGGTCACCGCAGCGGTTTTGGTGCCGGCATCGCGACCCGATTCGATATCACGCAGATCATCGCCGATAAACAGCACGGTCGACGGATCCAGATCAAGCATCTTGCAGGCGAGGATCAGCGGCTCAGGGTCCGGCTTGCTGTTCTTCACATGATCCGGGCAGATCAGCAGCGCCGAACGCTCGGCCAGCCCCAGACGCTGCATGATCGGCTCGGCGAAGCGCACCGGTTTGTTGGTGACCACGCCCCAGATCAGGTTGGCCTTTTCGATATCGGCGAGCAGTTCGCCCATGCCGTCGAACAGTTTGCTATGCACTGCGCATCCGACCAGATAACGCTCGAGAAACTCCAGACGCAGCTCCTCAAAGCCCGGCGATTCCGGATCCATCGAAAATGTCACCGCAACCATGGCCTTGGCCCCGCCGGAAATCTCGTCGCGGATGTGCTTGTCGTTGATCGGCGGCAGACCGCGATCGGCGCGCATCGCCTGGCAGATGGCGATGAAGTCCGGCGCGGTGTCGAGCAGGGTGCCGTCCATGTCGAAAAGTACCGCTCTGATGGCCATCGGCTTATTCCTCGCGCAGGGTCTGGATCATGTAGTTGACGTCAACGTCGTTGGCCAGCTTGTAGTGCTTGGTCAGCGGGTTGTAGGTCAGGCCGATGATGTCCTTGACGGTCAGGCCAGCCATGCGGCTCCACGCGCCGAGCTCGGAGGGGCGGATGAATTTCTTGAAGTCGTGGGTGCCGCGCGGCAGCAGCTTCATGATGTATTCGGCGCCGATGATCGCGAACAGATACGCCTTCGGGTTGCGGTTGATGGTCGAGAAGAACACCTGGCCGCCCGGCTTGACCATGCGGAAGCAGGCGCGGATCACCGAGGATGGATCCGGCACGTGCTCGAGCATCTCCAGGCAGGTGACCACGTCGAACTGCTCGGGCATTTCGTCGGCGAGGGCTTCGGCGGTGATCTGCCGGTATTCGACGCTGACCCCGGATTCCAGCTGATGCAGTTGTGCGACCGCCAGCGGCGCTTCGCCCATGTCGATGCCCATCACCGTGGCGCCGCGCTGGGCCATGGCTTCGCTGAGGATGCCGCCGCCGCAGCCGACGTCGAGGACTTTCTTGCCGGCCAGATTGACTCGCTCGTCGATCCAGTTGACCCGCAGCGGGTTGATGTCGTGCAGCGGCTTGAATTCGCTTTCGCGGTCCCACCAGCGATGGGCCAGGGCCTCGAATTTGGCGATTTCGGCGTGGTCGACGTTGCTCATGTTCATTCCTCGAAAAACCTGAAAAGGGCTGTAGCCGCGGATATTGCGCCGCGGTGTTTACGATTCGGTGTGGCCGCTGATGCGCTGGCCCCATTTGCGGGCGGTCGCGCCCAGCTGTTGTTCGTCCATGCGGGTCAGGCGCCGGTCGTCGAGCAGTTGCTTGCCGGCGACCCACAGGTGTTTCACGCAATCACG
>NZ_RAZO01000319.1:15230-54379 GCF_004307535.1 Pseudomonas sp. Sample_9 | reverse complement strand
GGCTTTCGCGTGCTGACGCAGCTGGAATATCACCAGTTCGACGGCGGCACGCGCCTGACCTACGCGACGCTGGGCACTTACCTGAAGTACCCCTGGACCGCGCGCCATGCCGACTCCCTCGGCTACAAGAAACACAAGTTCGGCTGCTATCAGAGCGAGCTGCCGCTGCTCGAACAGATCGCTCACAAGCTCGGTCTGCCGCAAATCGAAGACCAGCGCTGGGCACGCCATCCATTGGTCTACCTGATGGAAGCCGCCGATGACATCTGCTATGCGCTGATCGATCTCGAAGACGGTCTGGAAATGGATCTGCTTGAATATGCCGAGGTCGAGTCATTGCTGCTCGGCCTGGTCGGTGACGACTTGCCGGAGACCTATCGCCAGCTCGGCCCGCAGGATTCCCGCCGGCGTAAACTGGCGATCCTGCGCGGCAAAGCCATCGAGCACCTGACCAACGCGGCAGCGCGGGCGTTTGTCGAACAGCAGGATGCCCTGCTCGCCGGCACGCTGCACGGTGATCTGGTCGAACACATGCATGGGCCGGCAAAGCGCTGCGTGTTGAACGCCAAGGACATCGCGCGCAAGAAGATCTTCCAGGACAAGCGCAAGACATTGCATGAAATCGGCGCGTACACGACGCTGGAGATCCTGCTCAATTCGTTCTGTGGCGCCGCGCTGGAGCAGCACAACGGCCGCACGCCGTCGTTCAAGAGCCGGCGCATCCTCGATTTGCTCGGCAATAACGCGCCGGATCCACAGGGTTCGTTGCACAGTTCGTTTCTGCGCATGATCGATTTCATCGCCGGCATGACCGACAGCTACGCCAGTGACATGGCACTGGAAATGACCGGGCGTTCCAGTCATTGAGCATGCCGCATTCAGCCGACCGTTGATCTGGCCGGCTGAATTCCCGCTGAGTTTCCTCGCCACGTATCGCAATAACGCGCTTTTGATTCTGGTCAGATTCAGCTGCGCTGACCCATGCGACCAATAAAACAAACTGCACTAATTAAACACGACCTTAAACACCAGCAAATAATCGGAGATCAATAATAGCTCTTGGATAATTTCCATCTTTGGCCAATTGCATACTCGTACTTCCTTACGTCAAACCTAATTTCAACGTAGTCCCTTTCCTCATTACGCGTAGGATTAATCCGATAACGTAGTCGCGACACTACCAGTCAATGCGAGTGCTCATGCATCTGAGCTAAGGTGCGCGCTTTATTCATGCTTGCATGGGACTCTTTTTATGAACTCCGTTTTTATTGTGGACGATCATCCGGTAATCCGCCTCGCCGTGCGAATGCTTCTGGAACATGAAGGCTACAAGGTCGTCGGTGAGACCGATAACGGTGTCGACGCCATGCAGATGGTCCGAGAATGCATGCCCGACCTGGTCATCCTCGATATCAGCATCCCCAAGCTGGACGGCCTCGAAGTACTGGCCCGCTTCAACACCATGGGTTCGAATTTCAAGATTCTCATACTGACGGCGCAGTGTCCTACGCTGTTCGGTATCCGGTGCATGCAATCCGGCGCATCAGGATATGTCTGCAAGCAGGAAGACTTGAGCGAACTGGTCAGCGCAATCAAAGCGGTACTTTCCGGTTACAACTATTTCCCCAGCCAAGCGCTTAATCCGGTGCGCAGCGACGACACTCGATATGCTGAACTTGAATTATTCAAATCCGTCAATGACCGCGAATTGATGGTATTGCAGTTATTTGCCCAAGGACGTACCAACAAGGAAATTGCCAAAGGCATGTTTCTGAGCAACAAGACCGTCAGCACTTATAAAAAGCGCCTGATGCAAAAACTCAAAGCCAGATCCCTTGTAGAACTTATCGAGATGGCCAAACGCAACGCACTCGTGTGAGACTCCGCATGCCCAGCCGTGTAAAGGACTACCTGATCGCCTTGAGCGCTGTTTTCTATCTGAGCGCCAATGCCTTCGCCACGCCAAGCGCTTCACCGGATTACGCATTGCTCAGCCGCTCGGCCAGCGAGGCCGTTCAAACTGTCTTGCTGCCGTCACAACGGCAATGGCTGCAGACTCGCAGCGAACTGAAACTGGGTACCTCCGCACCTGATTACCCGCCATTCGACATGACCGTCAGTGGCCAGGACTACGAGGGACTGACCGCCGATTACGCAGGGATTCTTGGTCAGGCCACCGGTTTGCCGATTCGCGTGCAACGCTTTCCCTCGCGCGAGGCTGCAATTCGCGCCTTGATCGATGGCCAGATCGACCTTCTTGGCACAGCCAACGGCTACGAAGCAGGCAATGCCAATCTCGCCCTCTCCAGACCTTATGCGGTCGATCAGCCGGTGCTGGTGACGCGCGAGGATGACGCCCGCTCGTTAACCGAAGGCCTGGCAGGCCTGCGCCTGAGCATGGTCTATCACTACCTGCCGCTGCCCGAGATCAAGGCGCTGTATCCCAAGGCGCTGATTACTTGCTACCCCTCTTATCAGAACGCAATCAACGCCGTCGCCTTCGATCAGGCCGATGTGTTTCTCGGCGATACCCTCTCCACCCATTACATGATCAACAAGGGCTATCTCAACAACGTCCGCATGGCCAATTTCGGCAAACAGGAAGCGCAAGGCTTCAGCTTTGCCGTAAGGCGCAGCAATCCCCAGCTGCTGGGCATCATCGACGCCGTGCTCACCGCGGTGCCAAGCGCCCAGCGCGACGACATCGCCAAGCGCTGGAGCGCTGGCAGCGACATGTTGCTGACTGACAAAAAACTGCAACTGACCCAACGCGAACAGGCCTGGCTCAAGCGTCACCCCATCGTCAGCGTGGTGGTCAATGAAGCTTACGCACCGTTGACCTTCTTCGACAGCGCCGGCAATTTTCGCGGCATCAGCGCCGACCTGCTCGAGCTGATCCGCTTGCGTACCGGCCTGCGTTTCGAGGTTCAGCGCAGTCGCAACGATGCGGAAATGATCAGGCAGATCGACAACCACAAGGCTGATCTGATCGCCGCCCTGCTGCCCAGCGCAGAACGTGAAAAAAACCTGAGTTTCAGTCGCCCGTATCTGGAAAACTCCTATGTGCTGCTGACCCGCAAAAGCGCCGACAGCCCCACCAACCTGGCCCAACTCAAAGGCAAGCGACTGGCGATCGCTCAGGGCAATCCACTGGTCGCTTACCTCCACGAGAATTTTCCGGGCATCGAACTGATCGAAACCCCCGACACCTTCAGCGCCGTGTCGATGCTCGCCGACAACCACGTCGACGGCGCCGTCAACTCGCTGGTGATCGCCAACTATTTCATCTCCTCGCGCATCTTTGACCGGCCACTGCAAATCACCACCACGATCGGCACCAGCCAGGCCGCCTTCTCCCTGGCAACCGCCCGTGACAACACCGAGCTGGCCTCGATCATCAACAAGGCGCTGCTGAGCATCGCTCCGGAGGAACTCGGCGTGATCAACGGCCGCTGGCGCGGTTACTCCACCGCGTCCCAGAACATCTGGCAAAACTATCAGCGCCTGTTCTATCAGGTGATTGCCGCCGCCGGCCTGATCCTGCTGCTGTTGTTGACCTGGAACGCCTACATGCGCCACCAGATCAAACAGCGCCAGGCCGCCGAGCGTGCGCTGAACGATCAGCTGGAGTTCATGCGGTCGCTGGTCAACGGTACGCCGCACCCGATCTATGTCCGGGATCGACAGGGCCTGCTGCAAAGTTGCAACGACAGCTATCTCGAGGCGTTCAACGCCAGACGCGAGGACATCATTGGCAAAGATGTCATGCAAGGCACACTCGGCAATGCCTTCGAAGCGCAGGCGTTCCAGGCCGATTACCAGAGAGTCATCGCCGAAGGCACTCCCTTGATACTCGACCGCCCCCTGCACATCGGCAACCGCCGTTTGACGATTTACCACTGGATTCTTCCCTATCGCGACTCCAGCGGCGACGTTCAAGGCATTATCGGCGGCTGGATAGACATCAGTGAGCGCCGCCAATTGTTCGAAGAGTTGCGCGCGGCCAAGGAGCAGGCGGACGAGGCGAACCGAGCCAAGAGTACCTTTCTGGCGACCATGAGCCACGAAATCCGGACGCCGATGAACGCCGTGATCGGCATGCTCGAACTGACCCTGCGCCGCATTGAACCGCAGCACCCCGATCGCGCTTCGATCGACACCGCCTACCATTCGGCCAAGGATCTGCTGGGGCTGATCGGCGATATTCTGGACATTGCGCGTATCGAGTCCGGGCGCCTGAGCCTGTGCCCGGAATGGATCAATCTGGTCGATACGGTGACGTCCGTTGCACGCATTTTCGACGGTCTGGCCCGACAGAAAAACCTCGCCTTGCAAGTCGTCTTCAACCCGCCGCACCCGGCCGTGGATGTGTATCTGGATCCGCTGCGCTTCAAGCAGGTGCTGTCCAATCTGGTCAGCAACGCGATCAAGTTCACTGAGTCTGGCCACGTGCGGATCAGCCTCGACCTGATCTCGTCAGACGCTGCTGGTCGAGCATTGATGCAACTGACCGTGCAGGACAGTGGCTCAGGCATCAGCGCCGAAGATCAACAGCGCTTGTTCGAGCCCTTCTCGCAGGCGAGTAACGGCAGTCAACAGGCAAAAAACGGTGCCGGCCTGGGCCTGGTCATCAGTCGCAATCTGTGCGAAATGATGGGCGGGCAACTGCAGTTGAGCAGCCAGCCCGGTATCGGCACTCAGGTCTGCGTCTCGTTGCCGCTGGACAGCGTGCCGGTGAAAGCCAATCCGCCGAAAAGCGAACCGTTGATCAAGCCATCGGCAACGCCGCTGCATGTACTGGTGGTCGACGACCATCCGGCCAACCGTTTGCTCATGTGTCAGCAACTGGAGTTTCTCGGCCATCGGTTCAGCATTGCCGAGGACGGCTGCAGCGGTCTGGAACGATGGAAGGCCGATCATTTCGATCTGGTGATCGTCGACTGCAACATGCCCTTGATGAACGGCTACGAGATGACCCGCGCCATCCGCCAGCTTGAACTGCAAAATCGCCGCCGGCCGTGCACCGTGCTGGGTTTCACCGCCAATGCCCAGCCCGAAGAAATCCAGCGCTGCAAGCTTGCCGGCATGAACGACTGCCTGTTCAAACCGTTGAGTCTGACGTTGCTCGGGCAGTGGATCGACGGCATCACGCCGGCCTCATCCGCGTTGGTATTCGACCTGCAAAGTCTGAGCCTGCTGACCGGCAACCACCCGGCGCAGACCCGCCGCATGCTGGTTGAATTGCTCAAAAGCAGCCGCCTCGACCGCGAGGAACTGCTCAGGCTCTCGCCCGAGGATGATCGCGAAGCGCTGGCAGTGGTCGCGCACAAGATCAAGGGCGCCGCACGCATCGCGCAGGCATCACGGTTGATCGAATGTTGCGATGCCCTTGAGGAAGCTTGTCAGCAAGCGCTCGCGTCAAAGGAGATTGCCCGCCGCTGGGCGGCAACCAGCCAGGCCATGCTCGAACTGGAGCAAGCCTTGCAGGATCAATTGACCCTGGCCGATCAAGGCACAGTGAGCGAGTCTTAACTATGCTTGGGCGCTGAGCAGTGAGTTAAACATTCATGGAGAGCCTGCAATGCACAGCCCACTGCGCCCCGAGCAACGCCGGTTGCCGCTGCACGTGCACATCAGCGTCATGTTCACCTTTCTCCTGTTGCTTACGGGCGTGGTGCTGGGCCTGTTCAATTACCACCAGACCACGCAGATCATCCTGTCGAGCAGCGAAAAGCTGTTTGACCGCATCGAACAGGATGTACGCCTCGATCTGCAGGCAACCTATCAGCCGATCCGCAACCTGCTGAGCCTGCTGGCGGACACCCCGGCGGCCCAGGCCAGCGATCTGCAACAACGCCTGCCGTTACTCAAACCCTTCAGCCAGTCGCTCACCGATAACCCGGCGCTGGCGTCGCTGTATCTGGGTTACGCCAATGGTGATTTCTTCATGGTGCGCGCGCTGCGCACGCCGGCTCTGAAGGCACAGCTTCAGGCGCCGGAAGCGGCGGCCTATCAGGTCTGGAGCATCGAGCACGAGCCGCAAGGCACCGTGCGCTCGCAATCATTGTTCTTCGATCAGGCCCTGACACCGATCAACCGCCGCGAACATTCCGAAGAGCCATACGATCCGCGCAGCCGGACCTGGTTCAGCGACGCCCTGCAAAAGGCCGGGCAGATCACCACCGAGCCCTATGTATTTTTTTCGACCCACAATGTCGGCACCACGCTGGCCCGGCGCAGCGGCGAGAATGCCGTGATCGGCGCCGACCTGACCCTCGCTTCGCTGTCGACCGCCCTGGGCAAACATCGGGTCACGCCCTCGACAGAGATCGCGCTGTACGACACCGACGGCAACGCCGTGGCCTACCCCGACAGCCATCGCCTGATCGTCGATGACCGCACTGCGCGTCTGGCCAGAGCGGCCGATCTCAGCCCAGAGCTGAACGCGCTGCTCAGCTCCGACAATATCGGCAAGCGTCTGCTAGTAAACGACCGGCAATGGATCGTCGCGCGCACCAGCATCGAGGAAGGCGGGCCGAAAGGTCTGCAACTGGCGCTGCTGGTACCGGAAGACGAATTGCTGGTAGATGCTTTGCGCATGCGCTGGCAAGGCGCGCTGATCACCTTGGCCATCCTGTTGCTGTGCCTGCCATTGGGCTGGGTGATTTCGCGGATTCTGGTCAAGCCGCTGCATGCCCTGGTCAAGGAAGCCGACGCGATCCGCAGCTTCGACTTCAGTTCTCCGCTGGCGCGCCGCTCTCCCGTACTGGAAGTCGATCAGTTGAGCCTGTCGATGGCGCGGATGAAAGAAACCCTGGGCAGTTTCTTCCGCATCACCGACAGCCTTTGCGCCGAAACCCGTTTTGCCCCGCTGCTCGAACGCGTGCTGTTCGAAACCGTGCAGATCGCTCAGGCGCAGGCCGGTCTGATCTACCTGCGCGAAGCCGACGGCGCGCGCATGGAACCTTACGGGCTGGTGATCAATGGCGTGCCGCAGGCGCTGGAGGCGTTCGACATCCAGGGCCGTGAGCTGCATAAAAACACCGGGCCGGCCTGGTTCGAGCAACTGGCCAGCGCCAACAATACTGTCAGCCATCTGGGCTTCGATCAGGCCGGCGACTTGCAGAAAATCCTCCTGGCCATGGACTCACCGCGCATTCACCTGATCGGGATCCGCCTGCACAACCAGCACGACGAAACCATCGGCCTGCTGATTCTGCTGGTCAATGACAGCGGCGCGCCGAGCGATCTGGAAAAGCTGCGGCCCGACCGTATCGCCTTCTTGCAGGCGGTGTCCGGTGCGGCGGCGGTAAGCATCGAAAGCCAGCGCCTGCAGGCCCGGCAAAAACAGCTGCTCGACGCGTTCATTCAACTACTCGCCAGCGCGATCGACGCCAAGAGCCCGTATACCGGCGGGCATTGCCAGCGGGTGCCGGAACTGACGCTGATGCTCGCCCAGGCTGCCGCCGCCAGCGAGGCGCCGGCGTTCAGCGCCTATCAGCCCAGTGAAGATGAATGGGAAGCCCTGCATATCGCCGCGTGGCTGCACGATTGCGGCAAGGTGACGACGCCGGAATATGTGGTCGACAAAGCCACCAAACTCGAAACCATCAACGACCGCATCCATGAAATCCGCACCCGCTTCGAAGTGCTCAAGCGTGACGTGTGGATCAACTACTGGCAGACGTTGGCGAGTGGTGCTGATGAGGCTGCGCTGGCCCGCGCACGTGATAGTGAACTGCTGATGCTCGACGACGACTTCGCCTTTGTCGCCCGCTGCAATCTCGGTGGCGAGGCCATGGCCGAGGCTGATCTGCAACGCCTCGACCAACTGGCGCAACGCACCTGGTTGCGCACTCTCGACGATCGCCTTGGTGTGTCATGGGAAGAAAATCGCCGCCAGGCAAAAACGCCTGCACCTAGGCTGCCCGTCAGCGAAAGACTGCTGGCCGACAAGCCCGAGCATCTGATCGAACGCAACAAGAACGAACTGATCCCGGAGGACAATCCCTGGGGCTTCAAACTCGATGTGCCCACGTACAAATACAATCGCGGCGAGCTGTACAACCTGAAGATCGCCCGTGGCACGCTGACCCGCGAAGAGCGCTACATCATCAATCACCACATGGTGCAGACCATCATGATGCTCAGCCACCTGCCCTTCCCCGGCCACCTGGACAGCATTGCCGAGATCGCCGGCGGTCATCATGAAAAAATGGACGGCACCGGGTATCCGAAACGGCTGAAACGCGAGGAGATGAGCCTGCCGGCGAGGATGATGGCGATTGCCGATATTTTCGAAGCGCTGACCGCCGCCGACCGCCCTTACAAGAAAGCCAAGTCGTTGAGCGAGGCGCTGGGAATCATGGCGACCATGTGCCGTGAAGCGCACATCGATGCTCCGTTGTTTGGCCTGTTTATCAACGAGGGGGTGTACATGCAGTACGCGACGCGGTTTCTCGATCCCGCGCAAATCGACAGCGTGGATACGGCCAGCCTGTTGCACAAGGCTGGCCTCAGCGGTTGATCAGCAGTCGGTCAGGCGCAGGAAAATCGCCGCCAGTTGCTCGATGCCGGCCTGATCTTCGGCGCCGAAACGCGCCAGCTTCGGGCTGTCGAGGTCGAGCACGCCGATCAGTCGACCGTCCTTGACCAACGGCACAACCAGTTCGCTGTTCGAGGCGCTGTCGCAGGCGATGTGACCCGGGAAAGCATGCACATCCTCGACGCGCTGGGTTTGCAGGCTGGCAGCAGCCGCGCCGCAAACACCGCGCCCGAACGGGATGCGCACGCAAGCGATCTGACCCTGGAACGGGCCGAGCACCAGCTCTTCGTTGCGATTGAGGTAGAAACCGGCCCAGTTCAGATCATCGAGCTGGTTGAACAGGAACGCGGAAAACTGCGCGGCATTGGCGATGAAATCGCGCTCGTCCGCCAGTAGCGATTCCAGTTGCGCAGCCAACATACCGTAGCCTTCGAGGCCCTGGCCGCTTTGTTGCAAATCAATCATGCCTTGTGCTCCAGCAATTTCAGTCCCACCCAGTAGCGGGCGAATTGATACGCGCAACGTCCGTTGCGATTACCGCGGCCGGTGGCCCAGCGCACGGCGAGGATGTCCAGTGCTTCGTCGCGCTGCCAGCTCAGGCCGGCCTTGGCGGCCAACTGGCCGATCCAGTGCTCGACGACATTGAGAAAATGTTCCTGGGTAAACGGGTAGAACGACAGCCAAAGGCCGAAACGGTCCGACAGGGCGATCTTGTCTTCCACCGCTTCGCTCGGGTGCAGTTCGCCGTCGACGCGCTTCCAGTTTTCGTTGTCGCTTTCCTTTTCCGGCACCAGGTGGCGGCGATTGGAGGTCGCGTACAGCAAGACGTTGTCGGGGGCCTGCTCGAGCGAACCGTCGAGCACGCTTTTCAGCACGCGGTAGTCGCCTTCGCCGGATTCGAACGACAGGTCATCGCAGAACAGCACGAAACGTTGCGGCAATTTGGCAATTTGCTCGACCACGCGTGGCAGGTCTGCCAGGTGATCGCGTTCGATTTCGATCAGACGCAGGCCGGCACCGGCATGCTCGGCCAGCAACGCACGCACCAGCGAAGACTTGCCGGTGCCGCGCGAGCCCCAGAGCAAGGCGTGGTTGGCCGGCATGCCATCAAGAAATTGTTGCGTGTTGCGCCCCAACTGCTCCAACTGCCGGTCCACGCCGATCAGGTCGGACAGACGCATGTCGAGGCTGACTTCCAGCGGCAACAGGTAGCCGCTGCGCCCGTCACGCTGCCAGCGCGCCGCCAGGCAAGTGGTCCAGTCAATGACAGGGCGCGGTGCCGGCAACAGTGGTTCGATTCGCGCCAGAACCGACTCGGCGCGCTCAAGAAAAGCATTCAATCGGGAATCCACGTCTTCTCCTCGGGCACTTTCACAGTGATGATGACGATCCAGCGACGACACACAGATAAAATCGCCTCAGCAAGCCTTGTTACAAGGCGATTCGGGAACCTCGGTATCCCTGCATGATCGACTATGCTTGAGCAGCGAAGGGAAACGGAAGTGGTTCAACAACCCATGGATATCAAATTCACCCACCGGCTGTCTTACAAGCAAGCCAGGCTTACCGTGCTGGTCGGGTTCATTCTGGGCACCCTGCTCAGTCTGCTGCAGATCGGCATCGATTATGCCAGCGAAGACGCTTCCATCAACCGGGAAATCCTCGCGCTGCTGGAAATCAGCCACAATCCGGCCTCGCGCATCGCCTATAACATCGACGCCGAACTGGCGCAGGAACTCACCCTGGGCCTGCTGCGCTCGCCGGCGATCATCGCCGCGCAACTGATCGACAACAACGATACCGTGCTGGCCAACGTCAAACGCCCGGAACTGCAGAGCAGCTATCGGCTGATCAGCGACTTCCTGTTCGGCGCCAAGCGTCATTTCGAAGATCGCCTGTACCTCGACCACTTGCCCAACGAATCCCTCGGCGTGCTCAAGCTTGAAGTCGACACTTATGCCTTCGGCAGCCGCTTCCTGCGCCGCGCGGAAGTCACTCTGCTCAACGGTTTTGCCCGCAGCCTGCTGCTTACCGGGATCCTCCTGGCGCTGTTCTACGTGATGCTGACCAAACCACTGGTGCGGGTCATCCGTGAACTCAGCGGCCGCGACCCGCGCAGTGCCGAGCCGACCACGCTCGAGTGCCCCGCCGGCCACGGCAACGATGAAATCGGCGTGCTGGTCAAAGTCGCCAATCAGCAGTTCGAAAACATCGCCACAGAAATCCAGCAACGGCGCACTGCGGAAAACCGCCTGACCGAATACCTCGCGCAACTGGAAGACATCGTCTCGGCGCGCACCGCCGAACTCAAGGCGATCAATGCCCGCCTCAGTCAGTCCAACGAAGAACTTGAAGTGGCACGCCGCACGGCGCTGGACATGGCCGAAGCGCGTTCGGCGTTTCTGGCCAACATGAGCCATGAAATCCGCACGCCACTCAACGGTCTGCTGGGGATGATCGCGCTGTCGCTGGACGGCCCGCTCAACGCCGAACAGCAGCAACAACTGTCGATCGCCCACGACTCGGGCAAGGTGCTGGTGGAACTGCTCAACGATATTCTCGACCTGTCGAAATTCGACGCCGGGCAACTGGAGCTGGAAAACATCCCCTTCGACCTCGGCTCGCTGATCGAAGACACCGCCAACCTGCTTTCGCAGAATGCCGCTCCGAGCGTCGAGCTGACCTGTCTGATCGAGCCGCACTTCCCGGCGCTGGTGCTGGGCGACCCGACGCGGGTGCGGCAGATCGTCAGCAACCTGCTGTCCAACGCGCTGAAATTCACCCGCTTCGGTCGCGTCGATGTGCGTCTGTCGGCGCACAAGAATGGTGTGCGCATCGAAGTCTGCGACACCGGCATCGGCATCGCCCAGGAAGCGCAGGTGAAAATCTTCCAGCCGTTCACCCAGGCCGGCGCCGGTATCACCCGTCAGTACGGCGGCACCGGGCTGGGACTGGCGCTGACGTATAACCTCTGCGAGGCAATGCAGGGTCGGCTGACCATCAGCTCCGAAAGCGGTTTCGGCAGCCAGTTCTGTGCAGAGCTGCCACTGCCCTGCCACACTCGCGCCCTCCCTCCGCAGCCGTTACGTGGCAAGGTCCTCGCCATTACTGCAGCCAGCAGTGGCCTGGCGGAATTGCTGAAAAGCCTGTTGCCGGTGTGGGGCCTGGAATACACGCAGCGCACCATCGATGATTCCCTGCTGGGCCTGAATCCTGACGTCCTGATCACTGATTGCCCCGAGTGTCTGTTCGGTTTGCGCCCGAGCATCACCGCGCCGATTCTGCTGGTGACTGCCTACGGCAGTTTTCTGCCCAGCGAAGAAGCCGCCGCCCTCGCCCCCTTGCAGCAGCAAGCCCGGCCGCTGGCGCGCAACGCGCTGTACCAGCATCTGCGACGGATTCTGCAACCGGAGGTCGCCGCCCTCACCGAAGCGCAAGCGGACGCCTCGCCGTCCGCACGTCGGGGCAAGGTGCTGCTGGTCGAGGACAACCCGGTCAACCAACTGGTCGCCAAAGGCATGCTCGGCAAGCTTGGCTGCGATGTGGTGGTGGCGGGCCATGGCGCCGAAGCATTGGATCAGCTGGAGTTTGCCGACTTCGATCTGGTGCTGATGGACTGCAACATGCCGGTGATGGACGGCTATGAAGCCAGTCGGCAAATTCGCCAGAGCGGGCGCTGGCCGAATCTGCCGATTGTTGCGCTGACCGCCAATGCCATGTCCGAGGAACGCGAACGTTGCCGTGCGGCCGGCATGAGCGACTATCTGGCCAAACCGTTTCGCCGCGAAGAACTCGCCGCGCTGCTCGACCAGTGGATGCCGACTACGTCAGCGCTTTGATTTGCCCGAGCAAATGATCGAGGCCGGCGCGCAAGTCGTTGAGCCGGTCAAGATCAACGCCACTGTCGCAGAGCAGGCGCCCTTTCAGTGGCCCAACCTGCTCGCGCAATGCTTGCCCTGCTGGCGTCAGGCTCAAATGCACTTCGCGTTCATCCCGCGCCGAGCGCCGACGCTGGACCAGATCGATCTGCTCCAGGCGCTTGAGCAAGGGCGTCAACGTGCCCGAATCCAGCGCCAGACGTTCGCCCAAGGCCTTGACCGTCGGTTGCTCCGGCGCCGCGTCCTGCCATTCCCACAGCACCAGCATCGCCAGATACTGCGGGTAGGTCAGGCGCAACTGATCGAGCATCGGTTTGTAGGCACGAATCACCGCCCGCGAGGCCGCGTACAGCTTGAAGCACAACTGGTTGTCGAGCTTCAGCGAATCACCCGGCTGACTCATTTCAGCAAAGCTTCGATCTCGCCGCTCAGGTCCTGCGGTTTGGTCGTCGGGGCGAAACGCTTGACCAACTGGCCATCCTTGCCGATCAGGAACTTGGTGAAATTCCACTTGATGCCCTGCGAGCCGAGCAGGCCCGGGGCGCGCTTCTTCAACTGCACGAACAGCGGGTGAGCATCGGCGCCGTTGACGTCGATCTTCTTGAACAGCGGGAAGCTGACGCCGAAATTCAGTTCGCAGAACTCGCTGATGGCGCCCTCATTGCCCGGCTCCTGTTTGCCGAACTGGTTGCAAGGGAAACCCAGTACCACCAGCCCTTGATCCTTGTAGGTCTGCCAGAGTTCTTCGAGGCCCTTGTATTGCGGAGTGAAGCCACACTTGCTCGCGGTATTGACCACCAGCACCGCTTTGCCGGCGAAATCGGCCAGGGTCTTTTGCTCACCCTTGATGGTAGTGCACGGGATATTCAGCAGGTTGTCGCTCATCGGTCGGCTCCGCAATGGTGAGGAAGGCGCAAACATAACGAGCAATTGAATCGTGCGCAATCTAATTGCTCGATAAAAAAGGCGACGCAATGTCGCCTGTTTCGGTTATTCGCGGGGCTCGAGGTTCAGGCACACCGAGTTGATGCAATAACGCAGGCCGGTCGGTGGCGGGCCATCCGGGAACACGTGCCCCAGATGCGCATCGCAGCGCGCGCACTTCACTTCAGTGCGGATCATGCCGTGGCTGGTGTCGCGGATTTCGGTCATCGCGCTTTCGCCGATCGGCTGATAGAAACTCGGCCAGCCGCAGCCGGAGTCGAATTTGGTCTTGGAGTCGAACAGCGGCTCGTTGCAGCAGACACAGTGGTAGACACCGTCGGTTTTGGTGTCGTTGTATTTGCCCGAGAACGGGCGCTCGGTGGCACTCAGACGGCAGACGTTGTACTGCTCGGGGTCGAGCATGGCCTTCCACTCTTCCAGGGTTTTCTGCAACTTTTCCATCATCACACCTCAGCGGCTGAAAAAGCCCGATCTGTACCTTTTCCACGGATCGGGCGGCACGTATGATTGCGCCTCGTCACGCGCCAGTCTGGCAGCCAGACCGGGCGCATTCAAACGGATTCTGAGCGCAAAAGCGCCAGACCTCCGCCTGTGCGAAGACGCAGCAATCCCAGTACGGTTGTCCATTTGCCGCCTGGATCGTTCATTTTCGGGATCACATCGCCATGCAGTTCAGCAAATCGAACAAGCTCGCCAACGTCTGCTACGACATTCGCGGCCCGGTGCTCAAGCACGCCAAACGACTGGAAGAGGAAGGCCAGCGCATCCTCAAGCTGAACATCGGCAACCCGGCGCCGTTTGGTTTCGAAGCGCCGGACGAAATCCTCCAGGACGTGATCCGCAACCTGCCGACCGCGCAGGGCTACAGCGATTCCAAAGGCCTGTTCAGCGCGCGCAAGGCGGTGATGCAGTACTACCAGCAAAAGCAGGTCGAAGGTGTCGGCATCGAAGACATCTACCTGGGCAACGGTGTGTCCGAGCTGATCGTGATGTCGCTGCAGGCGCTGCTCAACAACGGCGACGAAGTGCTGGTGCCGGCTCCGGACTATCCGCTGTGGACCGCTGCGGTGAGCCTCGCCGGCGGTAACGCTGTGCACTACCTGTGCGACGAAGGCGCCGACTGGTTCCCGGATCTCGCCGACATCAAGGCCAAGATCACTCCGAACACCAAGGCCATGGTGATCATCAACCCGAACAACCCGACCGGTGCGGTGTACTCGAAGGAAGTGTTGCTGGGCATGCTGGAAATCGCCCGGGCGCACAATCTGGTGGTGTTCTCCGACGAGATCTACGACAAGATTCTCTATGACGACGCCGTGCACATCTGCACCGCTTCGCTGGCGCCGGACCTGCTCTGCCTGACCTTCAACGGCCTGTCGAAATCCTACCGCGTGGCCGGTTTCCGCTCCGGCTGGATTGCCATTTCCGGGCCGAAACACAACGCGCAGAGCTACATCGAAGGCATCGACATGCTGGCCAACATGCGCCTGTGCGCCAACGTGCCGAGCCAGCACGCGATCCAGACCGCGCTGGGCGGCTATCAGAGCATCAACGATCTGGTGCTGCCGCAGGGTCGCTTGCTGGAACAGCGCAACCGCACCTGGGAACTGCTCAACGACATTCCCGGCGTCAGCTGCGTGAAGCCGATGGGCGCGCTGTACGCATTCCCGAAAATCGACCCGAAGGTCTGCCCGATCCATAACGACGAGAAATTCGTTCTCGACCTGCTGCTTTCCGAAAAGCTGCTGGTGGTGCAGGGCACGGCATTCAACTGGCCGTGGCCGGACCACTTCCGCGTGGTCACCCTGCCCCGCGTCGATGACCTGGAGATGGCCATCGGCCGCATCGGCAACTTCCTCAAGTCCTACCGCCAGTAATGGGCCAGCAGTGCGCAACGGATTGGCTGTTGCGCACTGTCTGATTCAGCAACACATCTTTAATCCGCGCCTTTGCAGCACTTCTACACTTGCGATGCGAGCTGTACAGACGTGTCTGACCTAATGGCGGCGGGGCGAAAGGCTGTGTCATCCGTGTCGGAATCGAGGGTGGGAATTTTCTTTTTGCTCAGGAAACCGCTGTAGGACACAGTTTGAAATAGTCACTCGGTTGAATAGCCCGGTGCCGCACCTTATATACCCCGCAGTACGCTACATCTTTAGCTTGAGGAGAGTTCTACAACCATGATGCGCATCCTGCTGTTTTTGGCCACTAACCTGGCGGTCGTGCTGATAGCCAGCATCACCCTGAGCCTGTTCGGCTTCAACGGGTTCATGGCGGCCAACGGGGTCGACCTCGACCTCAGTCAGCTGCTGGTTTTCTGTGCGGTCTTTGGTTTCGCCGGCTCGCTGTTCTCGCTGTTCATCTCCAAGTGGATGGCGAAGATGAGCACCGGCACGCAAATCATCAGCCAGCCACGCACCCGTCATGAGCAATGGCTGCTGCAAACGGTCGAGCAATTGTCCCGCGAAGCCGGGATCAAGATGCCTGAAGTCGGGATTTTCCCGGCCTACGAAGCGAATGCTTTCGCCACCGGCTGGAACAAGAACGACGCGCTGGTCGCGGTCAGCCAGGGCCTGCTCGAGCGATTCTCGCCCGATGAAGTGAAAGCCGTACTGGCCCACGAAATCGGTCACGTCGCCAACGGCGACATGGTCACGCTGGCGCTGATCCAGGGCGTGGTGAACACCTTCGTGATGTTCTTCGCGCGGATCATCGGCAACTTCGTCGACAAGGTCATCTTCAAGAACGAAGAAGGCCAGGGCATCGCCTACTACGTGGCGACCATCTTCGCCGAACTGGTGCTGGGCATCCTCGCCAGCGCAATCGTCATGTGGTTCTCGCGCAAGCGCGAATTCCGTGCCGACGAAGCCGGCGCCCGCCTGGCCGGTACCAGCGCGATGATTGGCGCTCTGCAACGTCTGCGTGCCGAACAGGGCCTGCCGGTGCACATGCCCGACACCCTGAACGCCTTCGGCATCAACGGTGGCATCAAACAGGGCTTCGCCCGCATGTTCATGAGCCACCCGCCGCTGGAAGAGCGTATTGACGCACTGCGTCGTCGCGGTTGATTCGACCGAAGTGAAAAAGAAGGCCCGCAGCGATGCGGGCCTTTTTTTGTTTCTTCAGATCATGCGTTGTCAGCAAAGTCCCTTTCGCGAGCAGGCTCGCTCCCACCTTTGGAATGCATCCCACTGTGGGAGCGAGCCTGCTCGCGAAGACGCCGGAGCTGCTGACAGAAAACTATCTGGAAGAAACCCGATAAACCCGCTCCACCAACCACTCAACCCCGCCCTGCTGAAACTTGGGGCTCTCAGCCAGAATATCTCGCTCTTCCAGTTTCTCCAGCTGCCAACCCTGGCCCAGCAACCGCTGCACCTCATCATCATTCACCGCAAACGGCGGCCCCGGGATCTGCGTCTGATCGTAATCCAGGGTAATCACCAGCCCTTTCACCTCCGGCGCCAGCAAGTGCTGCAGATGCGCCGCGTAGCGCTGACGCATCACGTCCGGCAAGGCAATCAGCGCGGCGCGGTCATACAGCGCGGTGCAACCGGCAACATCCTCTGCCGTCAGCGCGAAAAAATCACCGCACCACAATTCGAACGCAACAGTGCGATAAACCTTGAATGCGCCCTGCTCGCTGATCTGCGGTTGCAACTGATGTTCGCTGAAAAACTCCTCGACAGCCTTTTCCGCTAGCTCAACCCCAATCACCTGGTGTCCCTGCCCGGCAAGCCAGAGCAGATCCAGACTCTTCCCGCACAGCGGCACCAGCACACGCGCCGACGGTGCAATCGCCAGCTCCGGCCAATAGCGCTGCAAATACGGGTTGGCCTCGGACTGATGAAAGCCGATCTGGTTCGAATCCCATTTCTTGTACCAAAACTCAGGCTGCATGGCTCACTCCCGAAAAACCGATGAAAAACCGCAGAAACTTATATTGGATTCAGATCGATGATCTGACTGAAGATGGCTCATCTTAGCGCTCAGGAGCCCGTCCATGTTGCCCAGCCTGTTTATCTCCCACGGTTCACCGATGCTGGCGCTGGAACCCGGTGCCAGCGGCCCGGCACTGGCCCATCTGGCCGCCGAACTGCCGCGCCCCAAAGCCATCGTCATCGTCTCGGCGCACTGGGAAAGCCACGAGTTGCTCGTCAGCAGCCACCCGCACCCGGAAACCTGGCACGACTTCGGCGGTTTCCCCCGTGCGCTGTTTGAAGTGCAGTACCCGGCCCCGGGTAATCCGCAGCTGGCCGCCGAAGTGGCTGAACTGCTGAACGCCCATGACTTGCCGGCGCGGCTCGATCCGCAACGACCGTTTGATCATGGTGTCTGGGTGCCACTGTCTTTGATGTATCCGCAGGCCGACATTCCGGTGGTGCAAGTCTCGCTGCCGAGTCGTGGCGGGCCGGCGTTGCAGACGCGGGTTGGCCGTGCGCTGGCGAGCCTGCGCGAACACGGCATTCTGTTGATCGGCTCCGGCAGCATCACCCACAACCTCCGCGAGCTGGACTGGCATGCCGGCCCGGAAAGCATTGAACCGTGGGCGCGGGATTTTCGTGACTGGATGATCGACAAGCTGGCGGCCGACGATGAAACGGCGCTGCATGATTATCGCCAGCAGGCGCCGAATGCCGTGCGCAGTCACCCCAGTGATGAGCATCTGTTGCCGTTGTATTTTGCTCGCGGTGCGGGCGGGGTTTTCAGCGTGACGCATCAGGGTTTCACGATGGGGGCGCTGGGTATGGATATTTATCGCTTCGGTTGAGGCCTTCGCGAGCAGGCTCGCTCCCACAGTAGCCAATGAACAGGCAAAAAAAATCCCCGAACCAGTCGGGGATTTTTTATTTGCGATCAATCAGCCCAAGGGCGGATCAATCTTCGCGGTAGCGACGCAGCTTGAGCTGCTTACCGGCAACGCGAGTGTCCTTCAGCTTGGTCAGGAGTTTTTCCAGACCTTCTTCCGGCAGCTCGACGAGGCTGAAGCTGTCACGCACCTGGATGCGACCGATCGCTTCACGGGCCAGACCGCCTTCGTTGAGGATGGCGCCCAGCAGGTTTTTCGCAGCGATACCGTCACGCGCGCCCAGCGCGGTACGGCAACGAGCACGGCCTTCGCCCAAAGGCATTGGCGCGCGACGCTCGCGGTCACCACGATCAGGACGATCACCGGAACGCTCAGGACGGTCGCCACGCGGTGCGTTGTTCGGTACCAGTGGACGTTCCTTCTCGATCGCGGCCAGGTTCAGCGCTTGACCATTGGTGGCTTTGCGCAGCAGCGCAGCAGCCAGAGCACGCGGGGTGCAACCGATGTCGGCGGTCAGGCGGTCGAGCAGCTCACCGTGAGTCGATTCGGCATCAGCAACCAGCGGCGACAGGCTGTTGGTCAGTTTCTTGATGCGTGCATCGAGAACGGCTTGAGCGTCTGGCAGGCGTACTTCGGCAACTTTCTGTCCGGTTACTCGCTCGATCACTTGCAGCATGCGGCGCTCACGTGGAGTCACCAGCAGCAGTGCACGACCTTCGCGACCGGCACGGCCGGTACGGCCGATACGGTGCACGTAGGATTCCGGGTCGTACGGCATGTCAACGTTGAATACGTGAGTGATGCGCGGAACGTCCAGACCACGGGCAGCAACGTCGGTCGCGACAACGATGTCCAGACGGCCATCCTTGAGCGAGTCGATCACGCGCTCACGCTGGTTCTGGGCAATGTCACCGTTCAACGCGGCGGCTTTGTAGCCTTTGGCGTCGAGGGCGCTGGCCAGGTCCAGGGTCGCTTGCTTGGTGCGCACGAACATGATCAGCGCGTCGAAGTCTTCGACTTCCAGCAGGCTGAGCACGGCAGAGGTTTTCTGGTCAGCGTGAACCAACAGGTGAGCCTGTTCGATCGCGGTAACGGTCTGGGTCTTGGTCTGGATCTTGACGTGTTGCGGATCGCGCAGGTGGCGTTCGGCAATGGCGCGGATCGACTGCGGCAGGGTCGCCGAGAACAGCACGGTCTGGCGGGTCGATGGCAGAGCCTTGAAGATGACCTCCAGGTCATCCATGAAGCCCAGCTTCAACATTTCGTCAGCTTCGTCGAGAACCAGATGGTTCACAGTCGACAGGACTTTCTCGTCGCGACGCAGGTGGTCGCACAGACGACCCGGAGTAGCGACAACAATCTGTGCGCCATTACGGATTGCCTTGAGTTGCGGGCCCATCGGCGCGCCGCCGTAGACAGCCACGACGGTGACGCCTGGCATTTGCTTGGCGTAGGTTTCAAAAGCGGTTGCTACTTGCAGCGCCAACTCTCGGGTCGGCGCCAGGATCAGGGCTTGCGGTTCGCGCTTGGCAGGATCGATGCGGTGCAGAATAGGCAGTGCGAACGCGGCGGTTTTACCGGTACCGGTTTGCGCCTGGCCAATCATGTCCTGGCCGGCCATGATGATCGGGATCGATTGCTGCTGAATCGCCGAAGGCTCTTCGTAGCCAGTCGCTGCGACGGCTGCAAGAATATTCGGGTTGAGATTAAAAGCGGCGAATCCGCCGGTTTCCTGGGTCATGGGTCTGCCTCTAAGTGCATCCGCAAAGACCCATGCTCCAAAGCTGCGCATGCCGTGTTGAGACTCAAGAGTCGCCCTGGCAGCTTTGTCGGCGGGGATTTGCGAAAACGAATGAATGAAGATGAATCGTCAAGGAAGAGCCCGCAATGCGGACATGCAGCCGAAGCTGACTTCGGGAAATGCGCTACCTAAACGCGGCCCGGTTAAAGGCCGGCGCGCACTATACCGGATTTCGCCCGAAAAGGGAGCTTTTTTTGTGGCCCTTATCAGGGTGTCACCGCCGTGTAACGGGGTTTTGCGGATAATCGCGCAACGGTCTATTTTGCAAAGGCCCGGCCCTGCGGGCGATGACGCTTAAACGGTTCACCGACCTGCGGCAAAGCGCCGCGCACCCGCCCTTCCCGCTTGAGGATTTAGCCATGAATCAGCCCTGCGCCGGCCGCGTCAGCCGAGAACGTCGTGGTCATGTGCACTTGATCGGCCTTGATCGGGCGGCCAAGCGCAACGCTTTCGATATCGACCTGCTCAACGACCTTAGCCTGGCCTACGGCGAATTCGAAGCCGACCGCGAAGCGCGGGTCGCCGTGGTGTTCGGCCATGGCGAGCACTTCACCGCCGGACTCGATCTGGTCAATGCCAGCGCCGCACTGGCCGAAGGCTGGCAGGTTCCGAGCGGCGGTTGCGATCCCTGGGGTGTTTTCGTCGGCCCACGGGTGAGCAAACCGGTTATCGTCGCCGCGCAGGGTTACTGCCTGACCATCGGCATCGAGCTGATGCTGGCGGCGGACATCAACCTGTGCGCGAGCAATACCCGCTTCGCGCAGATGGAAGTGCAGCGTGGGATCTTTCCGTTTGGCGGCGCGACTTTGCGTTTCCAGCAGATCGCTGGCTGGGGCAATGCGATGCGCTGGTTGCTCACTGGCGATGAGTTCGATGCCCACGATGCCTTGCATCTGGGCCTGGTGCAGGAAGTGATGGCCAGCGAAGATTTGCTGCCCCGCGCGATCGAGCTGGCCGAACGGATTGCCCGGCAGGCACCACTGGGCGTGCAAGCGACCTTGATGTCAGCGAGACAGGCGCGTTATGAGGGTGAGACAGCGGCGGCGCAGGCGTTACCGGCGCTGGTGAAGAAGTTGCTCGCCACTGAGGATGCCCGGGAGGGGGTGCGATCGTTGGTGGAGCGGCGTCCGGGGATCTTCAAAGGGGTGTGAAGAATCTGCTGCCTGTCAGGGCCTCTTCGCGAGCAGGCTCGCTCCCACAGGTAGAACGCATTTCAAATGTGGGAGCGAGCCTGCTCGCGAAGGGGGCGGTACTGCCGGCTCAGGTCGCCGGGCGAATCGCGTTGATCAACGACTGCAACGAATACCCCAACCGCGGCGCCAGCGCTTCGGCCCGTTGGGTCAGCGCCTGCATGTCCAGCGCCTGATCGAGATCCGCCGGAACGATCAGAATCACGTTGCCCTCCTTCACCGGCAACTCCCAGTAATGCCGGTGATAGAGCCCGCGCAACAACGCCGCGCCGAGCGGCTTGCCATCGTCGGTGGCCCACTGGTTGATCACCAGCCAGCCGCCCGGATTCAGGCGCTTCTGACAATCGCCGAGAAAACTCCAGGCCAGATGCCCGACACCGGGACCGACATCGGTATAGAGGTCGACGAAAATCAGATCCGCCGGCTCGGCAGTCGGCAACAGTTCAAGCGCATCACCGACGCGGATGTACAAACGCGGATCGTCATCCAGGCCGAGATATTCGATGGCCAGGCGCGGCACGTCCGGGCGCAGTTCGATGGCTTCGACGTCTTCCAGCGGCAGAAACTTCAGGCAAGCCTGGGTCAGCGTGCCCGCGCCCAAACCGAGAAACAGCGCGCTCTCCGGCTGCTCGTGGCACAGCGCGCCGATCAGCATCGCGCGGGTGTAGTCGTACTCCAGCCAGCTCGGGTCGGCAGTGAACACGCAGCTCTGCTCGATCGCATCGCCGAACTCGAGAAAGCGGTAATCGGCCACTTCCAGCACGCGAATCACGCCGAACTCATCCTGTACTTCGGCGAGCAGATGCTCGACGCGCTCCTCAGTCATTTCGTCTCCTGATGGTCACCGGGCGCGGTGACGCGATGGCACCGCTGTGGCGCCGTGGCAAAGCGGCGATTGTCGGCGATGGGGCGGGAGCAGGTCACGCACTAATTGCTGCTAACATGGCGCTTCCCTGCGTACGAACTTCGAGACCGTGATGAGCCAACCGTGGAGCCCTGACAGCTGGCGCGCCCTGCCGATCCAGCAACAACCGCAATACCCCGACGCCGCGCACCTGCGCCAGGTCGAGCAAACCCTGGCCAGCTATCCGCCGCTGGTGTTCGCCGGCGAAGCCCGCGAGCTGCGCCGCCAGTTTGCCGAAGTCACTCAGGGCCGCGCGTTCCTGTTGCAGGGCGGCGATTGCGCGGAAAGCTTCGCCGAATTTTCCGCCGCGAAGATCCGCGACACCTTCAAAGTGTTGCTGCAAATGGCAATCGTCATGACCTTCGCTGCCGGCTGCCCAGTGGTCAAGGTCGGGCGCATGGCCGGTCAGTTCGCCAAGCCACGTTCGGCCAACGACGAAACCATCGGCGGCGTAACCCTGCCGGCCTACCGTGGCGACATCGTCAACGGCATCGGCTTCGACGAAAAGAGCCGCGTGCCGGATCCGGAGCGTTTGCTGCAGTCCTACCATCAGTCCACAGCAACCTTGAACCTGTTGCGCGCTTTCGCCCAGGGCGGTTTCGCCGACCTGCACCAAGTGCACAAGTGGAACCTGGATTTCATCGCCAACTCGGCGCTGGCCGAGAAGTACAGCCACCTCGCCGACCGCATCGATGAAACCCTCGCGTTCATGCGCGCCTGCGGCATGGACAGCTCGCCGCAACTGCGCGAAACCAGTTTCTTCACCGCCCACGAAGCGTTGCTGCTGAACTACGAAGAAGCCTTCGTCCGCCGCGACAGCCTGACCAACGATTACTACGATTGCTCGGCGCACATGCTGTGGATCGGCGACCGCACCCGCCAGCTCGACGGCGCGCACGTTGAATTCCTGCGCGGGGTGAACAACCCGATCGGCGTCAAAGTCGGCCCGAGCATGAACCCCGATGACCTGATTCGCCTGATCGACGTGCTCAACCCGGACAACGATCCGGGGCGGTTGAACCTGATCGCGCGGATGGGCGCGAACAAGGTCGGCGATCATCTGCCGGCACTGATCCGCGCGGTCCAGCGCGAAGGCAAGCAGGTGCTGTGGAGCTCCGATCCGATGCACGGCAACACCATCAAGGCCAGCAGCGGCTACAAGACCCGCGATTTTGCGCAGATCCTTGGCGAGGTGAAGCAGTTCTTCCAGGTGCACGAAGCGGAAGGCAGCTATGCCGGCGGCATCCATATCGAGATGACCGGGCAGAACGTCACCGAGTGCATCGGCGGCGCCCGACCGATTACCGAGGATGGCTTGTCCGACCGTTATCACACCCACTGCGATCCGCGGATGAATGCTGACCAGTCGCTGGAATTGGCGTTTTTGATTGCCGAGACTCTGAAGCAAGTCCGCCGCTAGACCGAGTCGCCCCAATTCGCGAGCCTGCTCGCTCCCACATTTGCAATGCGTTTCCCTGTGGGAGCGAGCCTGCTCGCGAAAGGGCCGGCTCAGGCAACCTCAATCCGCGCCAATGCCACCCGCAACCGCCCCGCACTCTCGCGCTGACAATTCAACTGCACCCGCTCAAGCCCCAGCCAACCCGCCATCCGCCGCAAATTCAGCGCCAGCGCCAGCATGCCCTCCTCGTCCAGCCCCGGTTCTTCCTCGTGCACCGCATGCACCGCCAACTGCCCCGCCGCCCGTTCGGCGCGCAGATCAACCCGCGCGGCGATCCGCTCGTTGTGCAAAAACGGCAGCACGTAATAGCCGTAAACGCGCTTGGGCTGCGGAGTGTAGATTTCCAGGCGATAGCGGAAATCGAACAAGCGCTCGGTGCGGCTGCGCTCCCAGATCAGCGAGTCGAACGGCGACAGCAGCGCACTGGCGATGACCTTGCGCGGCACTTTGGGCTCCGGCAGGCAATAGGCGATCTGCCGCCAGTCGGCGACTTCGCACATCTGCAATTGCCCCGCTTCAACCAACTCAGCCAGACGCGGGCGCGCATCCGCAGGGCTCAGGCGAAAGTAATCGCGCAGGTCTTTTTCCGTACCAACGCCCAATGCTTGCGCCGCATGCAACAGCAAACCGCGTTGCGCCTCGGCCTCATCCGGCTCGGGCTGCTGCAGAATCGCTGCCGGAATCACTCGCTCGGGCAAATCGTACAAACGCTCAAATCCGCGTCGCCCCGCCACCGTGACCTCACCGGCGGCGAACAACCATTCCAGCGCGTGTTTCTCGGCACTCCAGTCCCACCATGGCCCGGCCTTGTCTTCGCGGGTCGACAGACTGCCGGCGCCGAGCGCGCCCCGCTCCTCAACCGCAGTCAGCACGCGGCGAATGGTTTCCTGTTGTTCGCGACCAAACCTCGCCAATTGCTGATAGATGTCTTCGCCACGCTTGGCCCGTTGCATGCGCCAACCCAGCAATGGGTACATCGACAGCGGCAACAGCGACGCTTCATGGCCCCAGTATTCGAACAGCGTGCGCCGACGCCCCGAACTCCAGGCAGCCTGGTCGAGCAAGTCAGATGGATAGGAACCGAGACGGGAAAACAGCGGCAGGTAGTGCGAGCGCACCACGGCATTGACGGAATCGATTTGCAGCAGGCCCAGCCGTTCGATCAGCCGGTTGAGATGACTGGCATTGACGGTCGGCGGCTGGCGCCCGTTGAACCCTTGGGCGGCCAGCGCCAGACGTCGCGCCTGTTTGAGGGAAAAGGACACTGTCGCGGGCATTTATTCCTCCATGTCTGCTCGCAACCTACCTCACCTGAAAGGGGTTTGTGTAGCGATCGCCTCATCATTTATGCATCGGGTCGTCCCAGAACGGCCGCACGGTTTCGTGTTCGACATCGGCGCGGCTGATGCCGATGTCCTTCAACGCCTCATCGCTCAGGCCGGCTAGCATTTCCCGCTCACGATGCAGCTCATACCAACGGCTGAATTTGTGCAGCAGATCGGACACGATATGGCCGTGGCCGGACAGCTGTTCTTCGCTTGCATACTCTCTTTGACCTTTCATCGTCTTGCCTCCTTTTGTGGATGACTCAAGTCTCGCGCCAGCGCTAAGATCAATCCAACGAATGTTTCTGATGGCATGCATCACGGAGATTCATCAATTGTCCGCCTACCCCAGTATCGATACCGATGTCCTGCGCACCTTTGTCGCGATTGCCGATCAGGGCGGTTTCACCCGTGCCGGCGAGATGGTCAACCGCACCCAGTCGGCGGTGAGCATGCAGATGAAACGCCTGGAAGAAGACGTGTTGCAGCGCCAGCTGTTCGAGCGCGATGGACGCCAGGTGCGCCTGACGGCAGAAGGCCAGGTGCTGCTCGGTTATGCACGGCGCATCCTCAAACTGCACAGTGAGGTGTTCAACACCCTGCGCGAGCCGCACATGGTCGGCACCGTGCGCATCGGTACGCCGGATGATTATGTGATGCGTTTTCTGCCGGGAATCCTCTCGCGGTTCGCGCAGTTCTATCCGCTGATCCAGATCGAAGTGCATTGCGAATCGACCAAACAACTGTTGCAGCGCACTGATCTGGACTTGTCGATCGTCACCCGTGAGCCGGGCAACGAGATCGGCCAGTTGCTGCGCAAGGAGCGCTTTGTCTGGGCCGAGGCGCAGAACTTCAGCGCCCACGAACAGACGCCGCTGCCCCTGGCGATGTTCAACAGTGATTGTTTCTGCCGCTTGTGGGCGTGCAATGCGCTGGACGCGATGGGCCGCGATTACCGCATCGCCTACAACAGCAGCAGCCTGTCGGCGCTGATGGCCGTGGTCAGCGCCGGGCTGGCGATCACCGCGCAGCTGGAGAGCCTGATCACCCCGGACATGCGCATCCTCGGCGCCGCCGAAGACCTGCCACTGTTGCCCGAGGCGAGCATCATGCTGATCCGCAATCTGAACAACCCATCGCCGATCACCGAGTGCCTGGCCGAGCACATCGTCGAGGGCTTCAAACTTTAAACGCGAGCATCACCGCACACAGCACCAGAAAGCCGCAGAACATCCCGCGCAGGAGTTTTTCCGGCATGGCGTGGGCAATTTTCACGCCCCAACTGATGCTGAGCAGACCTCCGACCGCCAGAGGCAGGCCGATCATCCAGTCGACTTCGTGGTGCACCGCGTAGGTCACCAGGGTTACGCCAGTGCTCGGCAGGGCCAGCGCCAGCGACAATCCTTGAGCAACCACTTGGCTGGTGCCGAACAGGCTGGTCAGCACCGGCGTCGCCACCACCGCGCCGCCGACGCCAAACAAACCGCCCATGGTCCCCGAGGCGGCGCCGAGCACGCCCAACCACGGCCACGAATAGCGCATCTCGGCAGTCGGCGCTGGTCGCGGACCGAACATCTTCAACAGGTTGTAGGCCGACAGCGCCACCAGAAAAGCGACAAATCCGATGCGCATGGTCTGCGCATCGATGCCCACCGCCCAGATCGAGCCGAGCCAGGCAAAGCAGAAACCCATCACTGCCAGCGGCAGCGCATGGCGCAATTCGATGCGATTGCGCTGGTGATAACGCCACAGCGCCAGCATCACGTTCGGTACCACCATCACCAGCGCCGTGCCCTGGGCGATCTGCTGATCAAGCCCAAACCACACGCCAAGCAACGGGATCGCAATCAAGCCACCGCCAATGCCAAAGATCCCGCCCAATGTGCCAAGGGCGGCGCCGAACAGCAGGTACAACAGAAAATCCATCACAACGGTAATCCTCTAACGACAGGCGGCCAATGCTACGCACTCGCGCCTAGCGGGGAAACGCACAGCAACGCACAATGGCTATGCCGATTTTGCACAAGCGTGATTTCCATGAATCCCAACCAATTGACCGATCAGCTCGGCCTGTTTCTCGATGTGCTGGAGAGTGGCAGCTTTTCTGCCGCTTCGCGCCGCCATCCGCTGACGCCTTCCGCCGTAGCCCGGCGCATCGATAGCCTGGAAAGTGCCGTCGGCAGTCAGCTGTTCGTACGCAGCACCCATGCCGTGCTGCCGACTTCGGCCGGCCTGGCCTTTGCCGAGCGGGCGCGACGGATCATCGCCGAGTTGCAACTGGCGCGGGCCGAAGCGGTGTCGTTGAGCAGCGCACCGGAAGGCCTGATCCGCATCGATGCGCCAGCAGCTTTCGGGCGGCGGCATCTGGCGCCGGTAATTGCCGATTTTCTCCTGCTGTATCCGGGACTGGATGTGCAGATGCACCTGATCGACAGCTTCAGCGACATGGCCGGCAGCAGCCTGGGCAAGGTCGATCTGGTGCTGCGTACCGGCCAGTTGGCTGACTCGCGCCTGGTAGCCACGCCATTGGCGAGCATGGTCCGCGTCGCCTGCGCCAGCCCTGACTATCTCAAGCAGCGTGGCGTGCCCGAGCACCCAGCGCAGTTGAGTGAACACGACGGGCTCGACTGGGAAGGCCTTGCGCCGCCCTTTGCCTGGAAATTCGAAGTGGACGGGCAAATGCAACTGCACCGGCCATCGCGGGTGCGCCTGAGCGCCAACAATGCCGAAGCCCTGGCGTGTGGCGCGGCGGCGGGTCTGGGCGTCGCACACTTGCCGACTTGGCTGGCCAGCGAATACTTGCTGCGTGGCGAACTGGTGCCACTGTTCTGCGAAAACGGCCTGCCGCCGCCGGAGTCCACCGGCATTTACGCGCTGCGCATGGAACAGCAGGTCCATTCGCGCAGTCGGTTATTGCTGGAATACCTGAAAACCCGCTTCAGCCCGGTGCCGCCGTGGGATCTGGCGTTGCAACGGCAATTCGCCCGGCACTGACGCCGGACATATTTATCTGGCGCCTTAAAGATTCGAGCGCTAGATTAAAAAACGATCAACGATCAAGGCTTTGACAATGACTTGCGAACGCGACAACTGCGACGACCTGCTGCTCGACAATCAGGCGTGCTTCGCCCTGCACTCGACCTCGCTGATGATGACCAAGGTCTACAAGCCGCTGTTGCAGGCGCTGGGCCTGACCTATCCGCAATATCTGGCGATGATGGTGTTGTGGGAGAAGGACGGTCTGACTGTCGGAGAAATCAGCGCACGCCTGCTGACCGATCCGGGATCGCTGACGCCATTGCTCAAGCGTCTGGAAGCCGAAGGCCTGCTCAGCCGCACCCGCAGTCGCGAAGATGAGCGGGTGGTGATTGTCGAACTGACCGCAGCGGGCCGCGCCTTGCGCGACAAGGCGCAGACCGTGCCGCAGTGCATTCTTGGCGCCAGTGGCTTCACCCTTGAACGTCTGCAGAAATTGCAGGCCGAGCTGCAAGCGCTGCGCGGACATCTGCAAGACAGCCTGAATTAAGCCCCGCTACATTCCCCTGTGGGAGCGAGCCTGCTCGCGAAAGCGTCCGATCAGACAGCGAGTCGTTGAATGTTCCACCGCCTTCGCGAGCAGGATCGCTCCCACACTGATTTTCAACGCCAACAAAAATATTTTTCCCGCCTGAATTCCCTCGTCAAGCGCTCTAAATCAAGCCTTACCCGCCCCTTCCACGCTATGCCCTTGAGCAAAACGCCCTTTTTTTCAAAATTTTATCTTGCGCGCTAAACATTAGCGCTATACATTCTCTTCACACCTACTTAGCGCGCAAACAATTAGCGCACAAAACCACAACCAAAGAGGCTCACACCATGCAAACTCTCTACACCGCAATCGCAACTTCCACTGGCGGCCGTGACGGTCGTGCGATCTCCAGCGACAACGTTCTCGACGTCAAACTGGCCACCCCGAAAGAACTCGGCGGTGCTGGCGGTGCGGCGACCAACCCTGAGCAACTGTTCGCTGCCGGTTACTCGGCCTGCTTCATCGGCGCACTGAAATTCGTCGCCAGCCAGACCAAGCGCAAGATTCCTGACGACGCGTCGATCACCGCCCATGTCGGCATCGGCCAGATCCCCGGCGGTTTCGGTCTGGACATCGATTTGCACATCAGCCTGCCAGGCCTGGAGCAAGCCGATGCGCAGTCGCTGGTCGACGCCGCTCACCAGGTCTGCCCGTACTCCAACGCCACCCGTGGCAACGTCGATGTCCGTCTGCACGTGACTGTGTAATCACTCAAGCCCCCGGCCCGAACAAGGAAAAATGAACATGAACACCTTCAGCAAAGTCTTGACCGGTACCCTTCTCGCCCTGTCGGTACACAGCGCTTTCGCCGGTGATGTCGAACACAACACCCAGGCATTCCTCGATGCGCTGAATTCAGGCAGCGGCAAGCCGATCGAGCAGCTGTCGCCCAAGGATGCCCGCGCCGTGCTGGTCGGCGCGCAGTCCGGGGTCAAGTTGACGTTGCCCAAAGCCGATGTCAGCGAGAAGACCATCCAGGTCGATGGTCAACCGCTGAGCCTGACCATCGTCCGGCCGGCCGGGGTCAAGGGTGAGCTGCCGGTGTTCATGTTCTTCCACGGCGGCGGCTGGGTGCTGGGGGACTTCCCGACTCACGAACGTCTGGTGCGCGATCTCGTGGTCGGTTCGGGTGCGGCGGCGGTGTTCGTCAATTACACCCCTTCGCCGGAAGCGCATTACCCGGTGGCGATCAACCAGGCCTACGCTGCGACCAAATGGGTGGCGGAACACGGTAAAGAGATCAATGTCGACGGCAAGCGCCTGGCCGTGGCCGGCAACAGCGTCGGCGGCAACATGGCCGCAGTGGTTGCGCTGATGGCCAAGGACAAGGGCACCCCGGCGATCAAATTCCAGGTGCTGCTGTGGCCGGTCACCGATGCCAACTTCGACACCGGTTCGTATAACCAGTACGCCGAAGGGCACTTCCTCACCCGCAATATGATGAAGTGGTTCTGGGACAACTACACCACCGACGCCAAGCAGCGCAACGAGATCTACGCTTCACCGCTGCGCGCCACCACCGCACAGCTCAAAGGCCTGCCGCCAGCACTGGTGCAGACGGCCAGCGCCGACGTGCTGCGTGATGAAGGCGAAGCTTACGCACGCAAACTCGACGAGGCCGGGGTTCCGGTAACGTCGGTGCGCTACAACGGCATGATCCACGATTACGGTTTGCTCAACGTGGTCAGCCAGGTACCGGCGGTGCGTTCGGCGATGTTGCAGGCGTCTGAAGAACTGAAGCAACACTTGAAGTAACCACAGTCCCATTGTGGGAGCGAGCCTGCTCGCGAAAGCGTCCCGTCAGACAGCGCTTCATTGAATGACACACCGCATTCGCGAGCAGGCTCGCTCCCACAGGGTTGCGAGTGTTTCTTACAGGCACAAAAAAACCCGACTCAATGGTCGGGTTTTTTCTTTCCGCAAAAAGCAGTGCTTATTTCGCACGGCCTTTGTAGGAACCGCCTTCGCGGGTATCGATCTCGATCATGTCGCCGATTTCGATGAAGTCGGCAACCGACAGCTCGGTACCGTTCTTCAGTTTGGCAGGCTTCATCACCTTGCCGGAAGTGTCACCGCGAGCGGAGCCTTCGGTGTAGTCAACCTGACGCACGATGGTGGTCGGCAGTTCTACGGAAACCAGACGCTCTTCGAAGAACACGGCTTCGCAAACGTCGGTCATGCCTTCTTCAACGAAAGGCAGAACGCTTTCGATGTCTTCGGCGTTCAGCTCGTACATGGTGTAGTCAGTGGTGTCCATGAACGTGTAAGTGTCACCGCTGATGAACGACAGGGTGGCTTCTTTACGATCCAGGATCACGTCGTCCAGTTTGTCGTCCGCACCGTAAACGGTTTCGGTCTTGTAACCGGTCAGCAGGTTCTTCAGCTTGGTCTTCATGATCGCGCTGTTACGGCCCGACTTGGTGAATTCAGCTTTCTGAACCAGCCAAGGATCGTTGTCGATACGGATCACGGTACCGGGTTTGAGTTCTTTACCAGTTTTCATTGCGAATATCCGAATTTGGATGGGATTTACAAAAATCTAGGCCGCGTATCATATCCAATTTACATAAAACTGTACCAGCGCCGTGGCAAGATCCGCCTGCAAGGCCTGTTCCAGACACCATGCCTCGGCGTTTTCCTCGAGTTCCGGCCAATGATTTCGCACCGCCAGCCAGTGCTCGCCGATCGGTTGCCCGGCGCTCCACGCGCGCCACAGACCGTTCATCGCCTGCGCCGCAGCGGGCGTAAGGCCGTGAGTGTAGAGCGCAAGAAAAGCATCGAGCTTGTCCAGATGGATGTCATCGTCCTGCTGATAGATGTGCCAGAGCATCGGCCGCCCCGCCCATTGCGCGCGAACGAATGAATCTTCACCGCGCACCGCGTTGAAATCGCAGCACCACAGCAGATGGTCGTATTGGTCCTGCCGGACGAACGGCAGTACCTGCACGGTGAGCGAATCGCGCACGTGAATCGCGCCGACCGTCAGGGTTTCCACCTCCAGCCAGCGCGCCACATCGCCGAGAATCCGCCCTTCCGGAACCAGCAGGTGAGTCGGCCGTGCATCGGCCGCCAGCACATCCAGCCAACTGGCCAACCCGGGGTTTTCATAAGCAAACAGCGAGATCAGTTGCGCGTCCGGAGCAGGATCGATACCCAAGGCTTGCAGGAAATGTCGCTGGGCCGGCCGATCCTGCTGAAACTGCCGACGCTGTTCGAGCAGTCCGCGTTCGCGCAGCAGGCCACCGGTGCCCGGTTTGAAGCCTGGAAAGAAAAAGAACTTCTGCACCGTTTTGTATTTTACCGACGGCAAGCCGTGGCAGCCGGTGACCCAGTCTTCGGCGCTGAGATAATCGAGGTTGAGCCACAGCGGTGGCGTTTCCCGTGCGGCCATGCTGTCCATGTAGTCGGCGGGCAACTGACAGGCGAAGGCGGCGATGACTACGTCGGCCGCCTCGGCGTGCAGCCACTCGCTCGGCCACTGACGCACCTCGACGCCCTGCTGCCATTGCTGCACAACATCGACATCGATCTCAGGACAGAGGCGCTCGAACGCGCGCAGATCATCCACCCACAGGCGCACCGGCAAGGCATGCTCGGCCACCAGTTGCCGGGCCAGGCGCCAGGTCACGCCGATGTCACCGAAGTTATCGACCACGGTGCAGAAAATGTCCCAGCGGGGTTTCACTTCAGGCATGCCTTTCTCCCGTTGGCAAAAAACCTCGATTGTCCGCATAAATGCACTCGCGCAGAAGAGCCGACGGCGATTAATCTTCGTGCGACAATCGCCGCTTGCCCGCAACCATCCGCCAGGAGGCCGCCATGCCCTACCGTCCGAATCCGCGTCGACCCTTGCCCGTTCAGCTTAGCGCGCTGCATCTGACCGGCAGTATTGCGCTGGGCCTGTGGCTGGGGTTCCTGGCGATTGCGCTGACCTGCTGGCTGCTTTCGCGCTTTATCTTTCCCGAGCAACTGGCCCCTGTCGCGCAAGCGGTGCAGCAGCGCGTCAGTCCGCCGGCTGTGGCGCCCGTACAGGTACAGCCGGACATTCCACCGCAAAGTCCGCTGTTCCAACAGTACGAAGAAAACCTGCGCAAGAATGAACAGCAGGCCCGACTGGATCAGGCGCGCGCCAATTCGCGTAACGCGTCCAATCCGAAATGCCAGTTCTGGCTGCAGCAGGACCAGACCGCGCCGACCGAAAAGAGCCGCGCCAACGTTTTGCAATTCTGCGATTGATCATGAACAAACACAGCGTCCACCAGTTGATTCTCGACAAGCTGCGCATCGACCTCGACATTGCCGAACGCGCCGCGCAAACCGCTTACGAAACCGCGACCCACGAAGAAAACATCGCCGAAAACAAGTACGACACGCTGGGGCTGGAGGCGTCGTATCTGGCGGCGGGTCAGGCGAAGCGGGTTGAGGAAATCCGTCAGTCACTGGCGCTGTGTCAGAACCTGACGTTGCGTGCCTACGACGAAAAACGCGGCATCGAAGTCGGCGCCCTGCTCGGTCTGGAGGACGAAAAGGGTCGCGAGCAATGGCTGTTTCTGGCGCCGGATGCGGCGGGTCTCAAAGTCGATGTAGTGGGTCAACCGATCACCGTCATCACCCCGCGCTCGCCGCTGGGCAAAAGCCTGCTGGGCAAGTTCGAGGGCGATGAGGTGGAGATTCTGGTGGCGGGCACCCGGCAACAATTTGCTGTCACCGAGGTGCTCTGAAGCGGGTGCTTAGTGAACGGGCAGTTCGACGCCGTCGAACAGCTCTTCGAGCTCTTGCTTGTTGTGGCACTGAATGGCCTTGGCCATGACTTCGCGGGTCAGGTGCGGGGCGAATTTCTCGATGAAGTCGCACATGAAGCCACGCAGGAAAGTGCCACGACGGAAACCGATCTTGGTGATACTCGACTCGAACAGTTCGCTGGCATCCAGCACCACCAGGTCGTTATCGAGCTTGGTATCGACGGCCATCTTAGCCACGATGCCTACGCCCAGACCCAGACGCACGTAGGTTTTGATCACGTCGGCGTCAGCAGCGGTGAACACCACTTTCGGCGTCAGGCCACGATGGCTGAAGGCTTCGTCGAGCTTGGAGCGGCCGGTGAACCCGAATACGTAAGTAACGATCGGATATTCGGCCAGCGCTTCGAGGGTCAGCTTCGGCAACTTGGTCAACGGGTGGCCGTGGGGTACGACCACGCAGCGGTTCCAGCGGTAGCACGGCATCATCACCAGATCGCCGAACAGCTCCAGCGCTTCAGTGGCAATGGCGAAATCGACGGTGCCGTCAGCGGCCATTTCGGCGATCTGCATCGGCGAGCCCTGATGCATGTGCAGGGCCACGTCCGGGTATTGCTTGATGAAATTGCTGATCACCGGCGGCAGCGCATAACGCGCCTGGGTGTGGGTGGTGGCGATCGACAGGGTGCCCTTCTTCTCGTTGGAGAATTCCTGGGCAATCTGCTTGATGCTTTCGACTTTGCGCAGGATCTCGCCAGCGGTGGTGATGATGCGCTCGCCGGCCGGGGTGACGCGGGTCAGGTGCTTGCCGCTGCGGGCGAAGACTTCGACGCCCAGCTCGTCTTCCAGCAGGCGGATCTGCTTACTGATGCCCGGTTGCGAGGTGTACAGGCTTTGAGCGGTAGCGGAAACGTTGAGGTCGTGGTGCGCCACTTCCCAGATGTAGCGCAGTTGTTGAAGCTTCATATCAATCCCTCAAAGCAGGTAGACGCCACGGGCATCAGCGACGGTATATAACTATATTAATGGTTCGAAGAATAAATCTAGAACTTTTTTATCAAAACGCCATTATTCCTGCTTCAGCGATCCTCACGCCGCCGGCGTTCCATCAGCGGCACCAGATAGACCGGCACCTTGGCCAACTGCAGGACCCGCGCCGCCGTGCGCCCCAACGGTGTTTCCGCACCGACACCATGGCTGTGACTGCCGACGATCAGCAGATCGACCGAGAGCTTGTGCACCTGTTCGAGAATCACCTGCGACGGATCGCCCTGCAGCACGCGCACTGCGCGAATGCGCTGCAGATCCTGTTCGCCGTCGTCCCCCAGTTCTTCACGAAAGCTGTCGAGCACCCGTTGTTCGATATTGGCGATGACTGTTTTCAGACCCTGACTATGGAATTCGTTCAATGCCTGTTCGTCGAGATAGCTTTGCAGCACCGACTCGGCAAACAGGCCCATGGGTTCCACCGCGTGCACTACATACAGATCGGCATTGAAGGTGCGCGCCAAGGCCAGGGCATGCTGCATCACGAACGGTGCGTACAGACCGAGGTCGGTGGCATACAGCATTGAGCGAATCATGGGACCTCCTCGCGAGCCAACGATGGCGGAGATTGATTCAGCTTAGCAGTGCCTTGGCGAGTACGACGTGCGACGCAACGTCCTGAATGAAAAGGCTCTAGATCGGCTGTTCGTTGCTGATGCCGTGGGGCACGTGGCCGGTGGCGACCACTTCGCGAGCCAGTTCGCAATGGCCGGTCTGGTCATCGAAGAACACGTCGGCGGCGAAGGCTTCGAGGAACGCCGATTTGGTCAGGCCACCGAGAAACAGCGACTCATCGAGACGAATATCCCATTCCCGCAAGGTGCGAATCACTCGCTCATGGGCCGGCGCCGAACGGGCGGTAACCAGCGCCGTGCGGATCGGGCAATCGTCATCGGGAAACTCGCGCTGCAACAGATTGAGCGCTGCCAGAAAGCCTTTGAACGGCCCACCACGCAATGGCTCGCGTGCCGATTCGCGTTCCTTGGCCTGAAACGCTTCCAGGCCGCCGGACTGATAGACGCGCTCGGACTCGTCCGAGAAGATCACCGCATCACCGTCGAAGGCGATACGCAATTCATCGCTGGCCGCACGGCTCGCGCCACCGGACAGGATCGTTGCCGCAGCGAACCCGGCGTCCAGCGCGGCACGCACGTCTTCGGCGTGGGTCGAGAGAAACAGGTCGCAGCCAAACGCTTTCAGATACGGATAAGGACTGCGCCCGCCAACGAACGCCGCACGAGAAATCGCCAGACCGTAATGATGAATCGAATTGAACACCCGCAGACCGGTGTCGGCGCTGTTGCGGGAAACCAGAATCACCTCGACCCGCGCGCGGCCGAGGCGACTGTTCAGGCTCAGGAGTTTTTCCACCAGCGGGAACGCATCGCCCGGCGCGAGGATTTCGTCTTCGTGCTCGATCTGATATTGCCGATAGGCTTCGACGCCGCTCGACAGGTAGACCTTGTGGCTTTCGCTCAGGTCGAACAAGGCGCGCGAGGAAATCGCCAGCACCAGTTTGTCATCGATGTTATTGGCCATGCCTTCCCCCAGAACAACCGACTCAGGTATTGCGTCGGTCGATAAAACCCAAATGGCGATACAACGCCTCGATGCGCGGCAACTCGCAGCCCGCCGCTTTCGCCGCCGCCAATGGCCGGGCGTAGATCGCCTCCAGCTCCAGCGGACGCTTGTGTGCAAAATCGTGGTACATGCTCGGCCAGTAATCGGGCATTTTTTCCGTCATGGTGAACAGGTACTCGGCGTAACCGGGCGGGATCTCGTATCCACAGGCCCTGGCGCCCAGCACCACTTCCGCCATCAACGCCTGAATCGACAGGCGGCTGTCGGCATCGGCCATCAGCGCTTGCGTTCCCGCGCCGAGCAATACCGAGAGTCCGTTGTAGGGAATGTTCCACACCAGTTTCTGCCAGCGTGCCTGATGCAGATTGGCCATCGCCTGCGAGTCGATGCCGGCGGCACGGAACAGCCCGGCGCCCTCCTCGACGATCGCCATGCGCGCTACTTCATCAATGGCCGAGCCGCTGTGATAACCGACATTCACCGCGCCAAGGGCCTGATGGGCAATCTGCCCCGGCCCCTCGCGGTGCACGCAAATCAGACACAAACCGCCGAGCAGATGCAGCGAATCCGGCAACAGTGGCCGCAGGCTGTCTTCGACATCCAGACCGTTCTGCAGCAAGAGCACTTTTGCGTCAGGTTTGGCGGCCTGAATGATCGCCGGGGCCAGACCGGCGTTGCTGGTGGTCTTGGTGCCGACCAGCAGCCAGTCACAGGGTGGCATGTCTTCGGCAGCGGAATAGGCATTGGCCGGATGCAGCGTCATCGGGCCGTGCACCGCACTGTTGATCTGCAAACCGCGCTCAGCCACTGCCGAGAATTCGCTGCGCAACAAGAAATGCACGTCGAAACCGGCACGCGCCAGCATCACCCCGTAAAACCCGCCGATCGCACCGGTGCCGATAATCCCCACCACCGGTTTGCTGACTGTCTCGCTCATGGCAACTCCTCTGCAATTCGACCCAGCGCCTGCGCCACAGCCTGATTGACCTCGGCAACCGTCAGACGGCTGTGCACTGCGCCAAAGAACTCGCCGTCGCGCACCACAAACAGCGCCGGCAAATGAAACACCTGATAACGCTCGACCAGCCCGCCGTTGTTGCCGGCGTCGATCCAGCACAGCTGGTCGATCATCAGCGGCAATTCCGGCAACACCTCGCGGGCATAACGACAACTGGCGCAGCCGACGCTGGTGAAGATCACCAGAGAAACCCCGCGCATCGCCAGCAGCCGCTGGTCGGCGTCGAAGTCGGTCAGCTCGGATTCGACCACTATACTGGGGGAAACAATGTCAGATGGCCGACACAGGGAGTCTGTGCTCATGGGACGTTTCATTCCTCATCCGGACGAAGTGCCGGTTGAATTGACGTTACTCAAGCCTGAATGCATTTCCAGACAACAGCTGCACACTATCAGCCTCGGCGGCATCGCTTGCAATTACCACCGCGCCTGGCGCCACGGCACTGCGCTGCAAGTGCGCATGCCGACGCTGAATGCCGACTTCTGTTATCCGGGCTATGTGGCCTGGTGTCTGCGGCGTAAAAAAGGCTATCTGGTGGGCATCGCTTTCACTGACGAACAGACCCTGTTCAGCGCGCGAATGGGTGAGCAGGTGTGTCAGATCGAACGCTATTCACGCATGCAGGACAGCCACGACGATCTGCAGGATAGTCAGGCGCTGGCCCTGCAATGGGTCGAGGAGCACGCCGAAGAGTTCTCCCACGACAACCTGCGCAAGGCTTTTGCGCAGCCAGCGCTGGACTAAAGCACGGTTTGCCCATTGTCGAGCCGCCTCTGACGCGCTAAGGTTCGGCTCCCCCGACGCGCTAAATCTGCTGTGCTCCGCCGCGCGGGGATCGCTGGCGGCCGGCACCCGTGACCTGACGAGTAAACGATGGCTGATTTACCGATCAACGACCTAAACGTCGCCTCTAACGAGACCCTGATCACTCCCGATCAGCTCAAGCGTGATATCCCCCTGAGCGACGCCGCCCTGCGCACCGTCACCAAGGGCCGCGAAGTCATTCGCAACATTCTCGATGGCACCGACCACCGTCTGTTCGTCGTGATCGGCCCGTGCTCGATTCACGACATCAAGGCGGCCCACGAATACGCCGATCGCCTCAAGGTGCTCGCCGAGGAAGTCTCCGACACCCTGTATCTGGTCATGCGTGTGTATTTCGAGAAGCCGCGTACCACCGTCGGCTGGAAAGGTCTGATCAACGATCCGTACCTGGACGACTCGTTCAAGATCCAGGACGGCCTGCATATCGGTCGTCAGTTGCTGCTCGACCTGGCCGAGAAAGGCCTGCCGACCGCCACCGAAGCCCTCGACCCGATCTCCCCGCAATATCTGCAGGATCTGATCAGCTGGTCGGCCATCGGCGCGCGTACTACCGAATCGCAGACTCACCGCGAAATGGCTTCCGGCCTGTCCTCGGCGGTCGGCTTCAAGAACGGCACCGATGGCGGCTTGACCGTGGCGATCAACGCCTTGCAGTCGGTGTCCAGCCCGCACCGTTTCCTGGGCATCAACCAGGAAGGTGGCGTGTCGATCGTCACCACCAAAGGCAACGCCTACGGTCACGTGGTGCTGCGTGGCGGCAATGGCAAGCCGAACTATGATTCGGTCAGCGTGGCCCTGTGCGAGCAGGCGCTGAACAAGGCGAAGATCAAGCCGAACATCATGGTCGATTGCAGCCACGCCAACTCCAACAAGGACCCGGCCCTGCAACCGCTGGTGATGGAAAACGTCGCTAACCAGATCCTCGAGGGCAACCAGTCGATCATCGGCCTGATGGTCGAAAGCCACCTGAACTGGGGTTGCCAGGCAATCCCGAAAGATCTCGCCGACCTGCAATACGGCGTGTCGATCACCGATGCCTGCATCGATTGGTCCGCTACCGAAAACACCTTGCGCAGCATGCACGCCAAGCTCAAGGACGTATTGCCGAAGCGTCAGCGCACGTAAGCTGCGTTTTACGGGCATAAAAAAACGCCGGACATTGTCCGGCGTTTTTGTGTGTGCGGTTCAGATCTTCGCGGCGCGACGCTGATGGCGTTCCATGTAGCGCTCGACGTAAGAGCAAGACGGGATCACCGTGTAGCCCATTTCTTCGGCGTATTGCAGCGCGCGTTCAGTCAGCGCTGCGGCAATGCCACGGCCACGCAGGGCATTGGGCACGAAGGTGCGGTAGATATCCAGGGTCTGCTTGCCCAGATCCATGTAGGTCAGGTAAGCACGATGACCGTCCACAGTGGTCTCGAATTGATGACCAGCCTGGTCATGGTGGATGGACAACGCCTCGCTCATCACTACTCCTCGCGGGTCTTGAATTGTGACCCCTACCTTACCGATGTTTT
>NZ_RAZO01000319.1:12876-15130 GCF_004307535.1 Pseudomonas sp. Sample_9 | reverse complement strand
CTCATCACTACTCCTCGCGGGTCTTGAATTGTGACCCCTACCTTACCGATGTTTTCCCGGCGAAGGAACATCTACGCCACCCCGTGCCTGATGGACACCGAGAAGAGCCACACCGATCTCGCGCAACCTGACACCTGCTGAATAGTAGGCACCATTGGCAATAATGCTCAAGGTACGCTCGTCATCGGACGGTTTGGGGGCAAAGGCTTCGATGCTCGCAGGTTCGGTCGCAGACCCTCTTTGCGCGCCGCTTGCCTGAACATTGCCGGAATGTTGAGACTTAAGACGTGCAAGCTTTTTTAAAGTCACCTGAACATCAACAAAGATACGCGAAGCGCTTCGCAGAACCTGAACAAAAGTGTGGACGAATTCATTTAGAAAGACTTTAGCCGAAGTCGCAAAAACAGCATGCGACGGTGGGAACTTTTTCCGTTTGAGTCGCTCACGCCGGGGCTTGCAGCTGGATATTTTTTATACAGCGCAGTTAAAAGTTGCTCGAAAAAGAATCAACGCCTACAATTTTTTTTGCTTCTTGCGCTACGTCAGTTTACTTACTACAAGTAATGGGTAGTATGTACGCCGGCTATTTCCTCAATCGTGAGGAGACAGCCACTTAATTTGAAAGTCCTTGAAGGGGAACACGATGAACAACGTTCTGAAATTCTCTGCTCTGGCTCTGGCCGCAGTTCTGGCTACCGGTTGCAGCAGCGCATCGAAAGAAACCGAAGCACGTCTGACCGCTACTGAAGACGCAGCTGCTCGCTCCCAGGCTCGTGCAGACGAAGCTTACCGTAAAGCTGATGAAGCTCTGGCTGCTGCTCAAAAAGCACAACAGACTGCTGACGAAGCTAACGAGCGTGCTCTGCGCATGCTGGAAAAAGCTAGCCGCAAGTAATAATCCCTCGGGATTGTTATCGAGCCGATCCGGTTTTCCGGGTCGGCTTTTTTGTGCCCGGTGCTTTTCTCCGGGCAATAAAAAACCCACCGACGCTGCACGCCTCGGCGGGTTTCCGATCAATGCCTATTGCTGCAGATCGATCGGTGCACTGCTGACCATTGGCGCCGAGGTATTCGGCACGGCGATCTCAACCGGCAGGCCGTCTTCGGCCGCAACCACATCACGCACCACATCCCAGTTCATGCGCAGGTTGCTGGTGATGTCTTCACGCTTGAGCATCGCGTTGATCACCGCGGTGTGCTTGTCGACCACCGACGGGTTGCCCTTGTCGTCGAGCGGCGTGTGCGCTTCCAGATAGACCTTGCCGCCACTGCGACCGAACTTGTACGGGTCGTTGATGATGCGCACCGAGGTGCCGACCGGGACCATGCCGGCCATTTCCAGCACGTTGTTGTTGAACATGCGGAAGCAGCCGTGGCTGGTGCGCATGCCGATACCGAACTTCTTGTTCGAACCGTGGATCAGGTAGCCCGGCGTGCCCAGGGTGAACTTGAACGGCCCCAGCGGGTTATCAGGACCGGCCGGCACCACATTCGGCAGCGGATCACCGTCAGCGGCGTGTTCGGCCTTGATCGAAGCCGGAGGCGTCCACGTCGGGTTCGGCGTCTTGGCGATGATCGAAGTGTGCGCGATCGGCGAGCCCCAGCCTTCACGGCCGATGCCCAGCGGGAAGGTGTACACCACGTCGCGGCCTTTCGGGTAGTAATAAAGACGGTATTCGGCAAGGTTGATGACGATGCCTTCACGCGGGCCCGGCGGCAGGATGAAACGCGTCGGCAGGACGATCTCAGTACCGGCGCCCGGCAGCCAGGCATCGATGCCCGGGTTGGCCGCAACCATTTCCGAATAGCCCAGATCGTAGGTGGTGCCCAGGTCGGCGAAGGTGTCTTCGTACTTGGCTTTGATCACCTGCACCTGGCCGACGATGTCCTCGCCGGGTGGTGGCAGGGGAAGCTCCAATGCAGCAACGGGACCGGCCACACACAGGGCGGCAAGTGACAGGCAGCGGGTGACGGCAGGAAAGCGCGGCAACATCCGGAAAATCCTTCGCATGATCATCAAGGGTATAAGGGCGCGATTGTACACCGCGGCCTGGGGATTCGGGAGACACGCCGATAGACCGTGTCGCGCCCTGAAAGATCGCAGCCTCGTTGCACTCGTCAGCTCCTGCATTTGCAACGCATTCCCTGTAGGAGCTGACGAGTGCAACGAGGCTGCGATCTTTTGATCTTAAAGTTCGAATCGCAGCTCGGGCCAGATCGGCGACGTACCGCGTTTCTGCGATTCAAGAATCGC
>NZ_RAZO01000319.1:7948-12776 GCF_004307535.1 Pseudomonas sp. Sample_9 | reverse complement strand
ATCGCAGCTCGGGCCAGATCGGCGACGTACCGCGTTTCTGCGATTCAAGAATCGCCCGGCACAGCGAGCACAGACGCTGATCCTGGAACACCCGGCGATCAACATTCGACCAGCGCGGTTGCGCCGGCAGCAGAGTGCCGCATAGCGTGCGATCGGCCGAGCCACCGAGTTCCAACTGACGCGTCACCAGATGCACCCGCACTTCCTGGCAGGCGAACAGATCCAGCTGCTCGTCAGGCTCGATCAGTTGGTAGGCAAACAGGGACCAGGCAGGACGCGGCATCGGGGGCTCCAAATTAGGGGGCGCCACATTAGCCGAAAGCCTGCCACTAGAAAAGCCTCATAACAGCGGTTTTAGCGTCGGCCAGACATTTTCCAGCAACTTGCCCTGAGCCCCGGCGGCCGGGTGTAGACCGTCGGCTTGCATCAGGTCCGGGTGCCCACCGACACCTTCGAGAAAAAACGGCACCAACGGGATGTTTTTCTCTTCGGCGAGCTTGCCGTAAACCTCGGCGAACGAATCGGTGTAGCGCTTGCCATAATTGGGTGGCAACTGCATGCCGAGCAGCAGCACTTTCGCACCGCTCTGCCGCGAGCTGTCGATCATCGAGGCAAGATTTTGTTGCAATTGTGTTGGCGGCATCCCGCGCAGGCCGTCATTGCCACCCAGCTCGAGGATCACCAACTCCGGCTTATGCTCTGCAAGCAGCGCCGGCAGCCGCGCCTGGCCTCCGGCACTGGTGTCGCCACTGATCGAGGCGTTGACCACTTTATCGTCGAAACCCTCCTGTTTGAGCCGCTGCTCGAGCAGCGAGACCCACCCCAGACGGGTATCCAGGCCGAAACCGGCGCTGATACTATCGCCAACGATCAGGACAGTACCCGCCGCTGCGTTCTGGGCCATGCACATCAAGGCCAGGCCAGCACTCAAAAACCATACACGCATCGGATTCTCCATGGGCGCAAGCATTCTCACCGCGAAGAACCTCAGCAAAGTGGTCCCTAGCGCGGAAGGTGAACTGACTATCCTGCACGAACTCAGCCTGGAACTGAACAAGGGCGACAGCCTGGCCATCGTCGGCGCGTCCGGTTCCGGCAAATCCACCCTCCTCGGCCTGCTCGCCGGCCTCGACCTGCCGAGCAGCGGCGAAGTCACCCTCGCCGGCCAGGGCCTGAGCAATCTCGACGAAGACCAGCGCGCACGAATCCGCGCCGAGCACGTCGGGTTTGTCTTCCAGTCATTTCAGTTGCTCGACAGTCTCAATGCGCTGGAAAACGTCATGCTGCCGCTCGAACTCGATGGCCGCAAAGATGCCCGCGAGCGCGCCACACAGTTGCTCCAGCGCGTCGGCCTCGGCCAGCGCCTGACCCACTCGCCGCGCCAGCTCTCCGGTGGTGAACAGCAGCGCGTGGCCATCGCCCGCGCCTTCGCTGCCGAACCGGACGTGCTGTTCGCCGACGAGCCGACCGGCAACCTCGACAGCCACACCGGCGAGCGCATCAGCGACTTGCTGTTCGAATTGAACAAGGAACGCGGCACCACCCTGGTGCTGGTGACCCACGACGAACGCCTGGCCCATCGCTGCCGGCGCCTGATCCGTCTTGAAGCCGGGCTGCTGGTCGCCCCTCTGGAGCCTTGATGGCACGTCTGCCGCTGTTGCGTCTGTTCAGTCTTGCCCTGCGCCAGCTCATGCGCGATGCCCGCGCCGGTGAGTTGCGCGTGTTGTTCTTTGCGCTGGTGGTGGCCGTCGCGGCGAGCACCGCGATCGGCTACTTCGGCGCCCGCCTCAACGGCGCGATGATGCTGCGCGCTACCGAGTTTCTCGGTGCCGATCTGGTGCTGGAAGGCAGCTCGCCGGCCCGCGAGGAGCAAATCCGCAGCGGCACCGAACTGCGCCTGAATCATGCGCAAGTGGTGGAGTTTTCCAGCGTCATTGCCACCGATAACGGCATTCAGTTATCCAGCATCAAAGCCGTCGACCGCGCCTATCCACTGCGCGGCGAGCTGAAGAGCGCGCCCGCACCCTTTGCCCTGGAAGAAGTCGGCGGCGAACCGCAACCCGGTGAAGCCTGGGTCGAGGCGCGCCTGTTGACCGCGCTGGATCTGAAGATCGGCGACAGCATCGACGTCGGCATGAAGACGCTCAAGCTGACCCGCGTGCTGACCTACGAGCCGGATCGCGCTGGCAACTTTTACAGCCTGACGCCACGGGTACTGATCAATCTTGACGACCTCACCGCCACCGGCGTGGTGCAACCCGGCAGCCGGGTGAGTTACCGCGAACTCTGGCGCGGCGAACCGCAGACGCTGGAAACCTATCGTGAATTGATCAAACCAGGCCTCGCTGCAAACCAGCGAATCCAGGATGCCCGTGACGGTAACCGGCAAATCGGCGGTGCGCTGGGCAAGGCTGAGCGTTATCTGAATATGGCCAGCCTGGTTGCGGTGTTGTTGGCCGGGGTAGCAGTGGCGTTGTCGGCGAACCGTTTCGCCAGTCGGCGTTTCGATGCCAGTGCCTTGCTGCGCTGCCTCGGCTTGTCGCGCCGGGAAACCATGGTGCTGTTCAGTCTGCAACTGACTGTGCTTGGACTGGTGGCGGCTGTCAGCGGCGCCTTGCTCGGTTGGCTGGCGCAACTGGGGCTGTTCGCACTGTTGCATGATTTACTGCCGAGCGATGTGCCGCCGGGTGGCCTGTTTCCGGCGATTGCCGGGATTGGCACCGGGCTGGTGGCGCTGGCCGGTTTTGCCTTGCCGCCACTCGCGGCACTGGGTCGCGTGCCGCCGCTGCGGGTATTGCGCCGCGACATGCTGCCGATCCCCTCGAGCACATGGATGGTCTACGGCGCGGCGCTGGGTGCGCTGGGCCTGATCATGTGGCGTCTGAGCCTCGACCTGCTGCTGACCTTCGCCCTGCTTGGCGGCGGCGTGGTCGCCGCGCTGGTGCTGGGCGGCCTGCTGCTGTTGTTGCTGCAAAGCCTGCGCCGCATGCTCGCCCGCGCCTCGTTGCCGTGGCGCCTGGGTCTTGGCCAGTTGTTGCGGCATCCATTGGCGGCAGCCGGGCAGTCGCTGGCGTTCGGTCTGATCCTGTTGTCGATGGCGCTGATCGCACTGCTGCGCGGCGAACTGCTCGACACCTGGCAAAACCAGCTACCGAAAAATGCGCCGAACTACTTCGCGCTGAATATTCTCCCGGCGGACAAACAGGCTTTCGCCGATCACCTGATCAAGGTGTCCGCGCAAGCGGCGCCGCTGTATCCGGTGGTGCCAGGGCGACTGATCAGCATCAATGGCGAGGCGGTACAGCAAATCGTCAGCAAGGACTCGGCCGGTGATCGCGCCATCCAGCGTGACTTGAGCCTGACCTGGGCGGCGGATCTGCCGGCCGGCAACAAGCTCACCGCCGGCTCGTGGTGGAGCGGCCAGCCGTCTGATGATGTGCCGGGGGTTTCGGTGGAAGGCAAGGTGGCCGAAAGCCTGAAACTCAAACTCGGCGATCACATGGTGTTCAGCGTTGGCGGGGTCAATCGGGAAGCGAAGGTCACCAGCCTGCGCGAGATCAACTGGGACAACTTCCAGCCGAACTTCTTCATGATCTTCCAGCCCGGCACCTTGAAGGATCTGCCGGCGACCTACCTGACCAGTTTCTATCTGGCGCCGGGGCATGATCAGCAGATCGTCGAGCTGTCGCGGACCTTCCCGGCGGTGACCATCCTGCAGGTCGAAGCGTTGCTCGAACAGCTGCGCAGCATCCTCGCTCAGGTCACCCTGGCGGTGGAATATGTGTTGTTGTTTGTTCTGGCTGCGGGGATGGCGGTGCTGTTCTCCGGTCTGCAAGCGACGCTGGATGAACGCATTCGCCAAGGGGCGCTGTTGCGCGCGCTGGGTGCCGAGCGGCAGTTGCTGATCAAGGCGCGGCGCATCGAATTCGGCTTGTTGGGCGCGGTAAGCGGCTTGCTCGCGGCGATCGGTTCGGAGGTGGTCAGTCTGGTGCTGTACCGCTTCGCTTTTGATCTGCCATGGCATCCGCATCCATGGCTGCTGGTGCTGCCGCTGATTGGCGCCGTGCTGATTGGTGGCGCCGGTGTGTTCGGCACTCGCCGGGCGCTGAACGCCAGCCCGCTGACAGTGTTGCGCGAGGGTTGATAGACTCAAGCCGTCTTAATCACAAGAAGTCGCCATGAGCCGTTATCGCCCTCCCCGCACCGCCGGCACCGCGCTGATCACCCCCGAGGGTGAAGCGCGGATGCGCGCCGAATTCCATGAGTTGTGGCATGTGCGTCGCCCGCAGGTCACCCAGGCGGTGAGTGAAGCGGCAGCGCAAGGTGATCGTTCGGAAAACGCCGAGTACACCTACGGGAAAAAGATGCTGCGGGAAATCGACAGCCGCGTGCGCTTTCTCACCAAACGCCTGGAAGCGCTCAAGGTGGTCAGCGAAAAACCCAGCGATCCGAACAAGGTCTATTTCGGCGCCTGGGTGACCATCGAAGACGAAGACGGCAAGCAATCGCGCTACCGCATCGTCGGCCCCGATGAACTGGACCTCAAACAGGGTTTGATAAGCATCGACTCGCCGCTGGCCCGCGCGCTGATCGGCAAGGCACTCGACGCGGAAGTGCGGGTGCAGACGCCGACCGGCGAGCAGTTCGTTTACATCGTTGCGATTGAATATCCGTAAGACCAATCAGCGCCGAGTGATCAGGCCCTGCCGCGCAACGCGGGTGAGTTGCTTGATCATTTCCGCCGCATCTTCTGCGCTCGGCGCCTGAATCACCGCCAGATCGAAGCTGTCCGTAGCGAAACGCGCCAGCGACTCGCCGTCATCGACAA
>NZ_RAZO01000319.1:6086-7848 GCF_004307535.1 Pseudomonas sp. Sample_9 | reverse complement strand
GCCAGATCGAAGCTGTCCGTAGCGAAACGCGCCAGCGACTCGCCGTCATCGACAAACTGGATCAGGAACGCGGCAGGACCGCCGCTGCGACGTGGCCAGCCATCGAGATAACGCAACAGCGTCGGCTGGTGTTTACCGCCAAGAAGGATTTTCGGGTTGCGCTGGGTGACATGTGCCGTGATCGGCGCGGGACGTGCTGGAGGGCGTAGTGCGTTCATCGTGTCGTGTCTCTGCCTCAAAAGTCTGCATGGCAGGTGAGAGGCAACACCGAACCAGCGCTTTAGCGGTATTTCGAAGCCCTGTTCCGGCTTCTGACGGTAACTGTAGAAGTCACCTGGCGCCCCGCAAGTAGCTGTTTAAATCGGCGCATGGGCAACATCCTAGAGAACGTGACCGACCAGTGTCAAGAATCCCCCACAACAAAAAAAGGCCCGCGCAATGCGGGCCTTTGCCTTGGGCCAGAGCCCTCAACCGGCGATGGCGCGATCCGCCGAGAGCTTGCCGGCACCTTCGATCAGTACCGCGATGCTGCCGGCCAGCAGAGCCAGGGCGAACTCGTAACCGTTGTTGGCCATGAACAAACCGTTACCGATGTGCACGGAGAAGATCGCCACCAGCGAGAGGAACGCCAGACCCAGTGCCGCCGGGCGTACCAGCAGGCCGATGATCAGCGCCAGACCGGCGAAGAACTCGGTACCGCCGGCCAGCGAGGCCATCAGATAGCCCGGGGTCAGGCCGATGCTTTCCATCCATTGCGCAGTGCCGGCCAGGCCGTAACCACCGAACAGACCAAAGAGTTTCTGCGAACCGTGGGCGGCGAAGATCACGCCGACAGCAATGCGCAGGACAGTCAGGCCGTAACCGGCGCGGGTGAACAGAACCTTGTTGATCAGAGAGCTCATGGTGCATTCCTTGTTGTGCAGAAGTGTTTGTGTGTTTGGGTTGGTCGCTATATTAATCAGTTTATTTCATGTTTAAAGCGCAGAAATTTCGCCATAACAATCGAATTCTTAGATTATTTCCGTGTGACCACTTTCTGCTGCCGGGGCTCGAGCGACTCACGCTCCCGGTCGAATGCCAGGTAATACTTGTTCACGCTATTAACATAGCTGACGGCGCCCATCCCCACCTGCTCCATGGCAATGCGCTCGACCTGGAAGAACCACTGGTTGGGATTCAGGCCGCGGCGGCGGGCTTCGGCGCGCATGCCCTGCACGCGCTCGGGGCCGATGTTGTACGCGGCGAGGGTGAACGCCATGCGCTCACGCTCGTTGAGTTTCGGGCTGCTGAAGAACTTGCGGCGGATCATCGCCAGGTACTTGGCGCCGGCCTGCACATTCGCATCGAGATTCTGGATATTGCTCACGCCGACCCGCTGCGCGGCGGACGGGGTGATCTGCATCAGCCCGGTCGGGCCGCTGCCGCTGCGGGCGTTGGGCTGCAGACGCGACTCCTTGAACGCCAGCGCCGCCAGATTGAGCCAGTCCATGTTCTGCGCGTCGGCATGTTTCTGCAGGGTCGGACGGAGTTTTTCCAGACGCTGGCGATCGGCCTTGGCCAGCGGATTGTGTACTTGATACAGGCGTCGATAGATACGCAGAAACGCCGCGTCTTCGTCCGACGGTTTCTTGTAACCGGTGAGGAAGCGATCAATGCTCGCGCGCAACATCGACGCATCGCGACGCACGAACCAATGCTCCTCGCCCGGCTCGCCGAGGCTCAGTTGCCGATCGAGGCGCAGCTTCGGCAGGATCTTGCCCCA
>NZ_RAZO01000319.1:4313-5986 GCF_004307535.1 Pseudomonas sp. Sample_9 | reverse complement strand
GCGACCGCCGTCATCGGCAGCAGCAACGCAGCACACAACAGCAGCAGAACCGAGGGACGATGCATCCACTCTCCGAAAAGAATACGGGGCGATTGCGTCGCAAAAGAGACGACATCACCGACGAAAACAGAGCGCTTTGAGCGCTGATAAAGTGCGAGAGACTGGCACAGTGATGGCCTTGTCGCCACCCCGGAGTCCTTCGCGGCCTCAACAGACAGCCATAAGTCTTTGTAGTTCTTGGCTTTTCTTATAAATCTACAGCTCTGATATGCTTTCCGGCCTTCGGCCCGAGGTAGCACCATGCAACTCATCGATATCGGCGTCAACCTGACCAACCCCAGTTTCGCCGACAAACATCAGGCCGTGCTCGACCGCGCCTACGCCGCCGGCGTCTGCCAACTGGTGCTGACGGGCACCAGCGTCGAGGGCAGCGAGCAGGCGCTGGAACTGTGCCGGCAACTGGATGAAAGCGGCCAAAGGCTGTTCGCCACCGCCGGTATTCACCCGCATTCGGCCAGCGACTGGAACGCTGACAGCGCGCGCCGCTTGCGCAGTCTGTTGAACGAATCCAACGTCGTCGCGGTGGGCGAATGCGGGCTGGATTTCAACCGCGATTTCTCCCCGCGCCCGCAACAGGAAAAGGTTCTCGAAGAACATCTGGCGCTGGCCGTCGAGTTGCAATTGCCGGTGTTCCTGCACGAGCGCGATGCCAGCCAGCGCCTGCTGGAGATCCTCAAGGACTTCCGCGATCAACTGCCGGCGGCGGTGGTGCACTGCTTCACTGGCGAGCAAAAGGCCTTGTTCAGCTACCTCGATCTGGATCTGCACATCGGCATCACTGGCTGGATCTGCGACGAACGTCGGGGCACGCATCTGCATCCGCTGGTCAAAGAGATCAAAGCGGGACGGCTGATGCTGGAAAGCGACGCACCGTATCTGCTGCCGCGCACGTTGCGGCCGAAGCCGAAAAACGGGCGCAACGAACCGGCGTATCTGACCGAAGTGTTGCGCGAGGTGGCGTTGCATCGCGGCGAAACCGAGGAAGCGCTGGCCGCGCATACCACCGCATGTGCCCGGGCGTTTTTTAATCTCCCCATTCTCCCCTGACTGCACACGTCCCCTGTGGGAGCGAGCCTGCTCGCGAAGGCGTTGGATCAGCTACAAATGGGCTGAATGACGCAGCGCTTTCGCGAGCAGGCTCGCTCCCACAATAGATCTCGGCATCCGTTGATTCATATCAAAACTCCCGAATCTGCATAGCGGCACAATAATGGCACCTTGCCAAAACTGTTTCCGCTATCAGAGAAGACCTCCATGGGTGCCTGGCTTAGCAACATCTCGCTGAAATACAAATTCTGGGCGGTCAACGCGGTCGCCTTTGTCACCACCCTGCTGCTCGTGCTGTACGCCGTACATCTTGAACAACAGGCCCGCAACGAAGCCGCGCAGGCTTCCGCGCAGGCGCAGGCGCAGTTGCTCAAGGCCTGGCCGCCCGGGCAACCGTTGCCCAAATCCGCGCAAGTGTTGACCTTCAAGCGCGGTGAAGCGCCGCGTCTCAATGATCAACCGTTGCTGGAAATCAGCGGCAGCAACGGCTGGAACGCCATCAATGAAATGCCGCTGTTCGGTGACGACCCGTTGATGGGCGCCGAAGTGTTCAGCCGTGCCGACGG
>NZ_RAZO01000319.1:2047-4213 GCF_004307535.1 Pseudomonas sp. Sample_9 | reverse complement strand
GTCGGGCAGATGGCCAATGCCTTCAACGCCATGCAGGCCGGTTATCAACGCGTCGTAACCACCGTTGCCAGCACCGCGCGACAACTGGATGACGGCGCTGCGCGGCTGGCCTCGAGCATGAATGATGTGCGTCACGGCATGCTCGGCCAGCAGAGCGAAACCGACCAGGCTGCCACCGCGATCAACGAAATGACCGCCACCGTTTATCACATCGCGCAACACGCCGGCGCCACCCGCGATCTATCGAAAACCGCCGATGGCCTCGCCGGCAGCGGTCAGCAGGTGGTGGCGCGGGTGCAGCAGTCGATTGCCGGGTTATCCAACGGCGTGCAGCAGACGGCAGAAATGATTCAACGCCTGGCCGAGGACAGCCAGAAGATCAACGGCGTGGTCAGCGTGATTCACAGCATTGCCGAACAGACCAATCTGCTCGCGCTCAACGCGGCGATCGAAGCGGCCCGCGCCGGGGAGATGGGGCGCGGCTTTGCCGTGGTCGCCGATGAAGTGCGCAACCTCGCCAAGCGCGTGCAGGCGTCCACCGACGAGATCACCGGCATGATCGCCGCGTTGCAGGCTGGCACCCGCGATGCGGTGGATTTCATGCAGGAGAGTTCGTACAAAGCCGACGACTGCGTGCAGCAGGCCCAGGAGGCTGGCGCGGCGCTGGCGGAAATCACCGGAGCGGTGGCGCAGATGCGCGAAAGCAACACGCAGATTGCCGTCGCGGCGGAACAGCAGAGTCAGGTTGCCGAGGAGATGAACCGGGCGGTGGTGAGTATTCGTGACGTGACTGAAAATACCGTGCAGCAGACGGTGGATTCGGCGACGACCAGTAATGAGCTGGCGACATTGGCCGGGGAGCTGAACAAGGCGATTGGGCAGTTGAAGCTATAAGATCAAAAGATCGCAGCCTTCGGCAGCTCCTACAGGGGAACGCATTCCAACATGCAGGAGCTGCCGAAGGCTGCGATCTTTTTTGTCCATCATGCCTATGATGCCAATAGCCAACCTTGATTCGCCGCCCTCCGCGCCCGGGCCTATTCTTCAAGCATGTGTTCAACATGGATCGAGGAGTAGCAAACATGGGCAAACGTCACCCCAACCTTCCCGCGTGGCAATGGCGCGCTTACCCGGGCAATCATCAGCATCCGACCAATCTGGTCCTGCACCTGATTGCCGTGCCGCTGTTCATCGTGGCGTTTCTGCTGATCGTGTCGGGGGTGTTCAGCCTGAGCCTGGCCAGCGTCGCCATCGGCGTGATCGGTATCGTCGCGGCGCTGGGTCTGCAGCGCCACGGCCACCGCCTGGAGGCGCAAGCCTCCGAGCCGTTCAGTGATCGCAAAGATGCCGTGTCACGTTTGCTGGTCGAGCAGTTTCTGACGTTCCCACGGTTCTTTCTCAGCGGTGGCTGGTGGCGCGCCTGGCGTGAGCGCCACCGTCGGCATTGAGTCAGGCGAAGATCGTCACAGTCTGCCGGCTCATGGCAATCAGCTCTCCCTTCGCACTCCACAACTTCGCGGCGACATGGCCGTAGCCGTCGGCCGCGTATTCGATATCGGCCAGGTATTGGCACCAATCCAGCGTGCTCAAGTCATGTAACGGCTGCACGAACTCGATGGTCCAGGTCAGCGTACTACCCGGTGCCGGTTTCTTCAGATACGGCAACAGCGCCGGAGGCCAGGCATCCACCAGCGCCAGCAGATGCGCCTCGTTGACCGGCTCCTCTTTGACATCCCCACGCAACCGCACCCAGCCGCCCATCAAGCGCGATGGCGTGTTGGAGAACGGAATACCGCCGACGCTCCAGCGCATCGCCAGATGGCGCATGAATTCCGGGGTTACGCCTTTGATGTAGGGCAGCTCCTGGCACTCGTCCCAGTGTTTAATGGTGGGCGCCGGATAGGCTTCGACGGCGACTTCCGAAGGCCGCGAGGCACCGAAGCTGCCCTGAATGATCGTCACCACTTGGCCATTTTGCATGGCGCGGCCCAACACCTGGCTGACCGCTTTGCCTTCACGCAGCACATCGACTTCGAAACTCACCGGTACTTCCGGCTCGACCGGGCCGACAAAGGTAATCGCCAGCGAACGCACCGGGCGCTCCGTCGGCACCCTGGCGCGCATGGCTTCAAATTGCAGCGCGGCCACCAGCCCGCCAAAACTGGC
>NZ_RAZO01000319.1:0-1947 GCF_004307535.1 Pseudomonas sp. Sample_9 | reverse complement strand
GCCACGCACGGTTGCAGATCGGCTTCCTGCTCGGCGCGGGCCAGCCATTGCCAGCAATCGTGCCAATCGCCCAGTGCGCCTTGCGCCGATTTCAGGCGTTTGTAAGCCGGTTTCGGCAAGCGATCCAGCTCGGGATAGGCTTCGATGCCATAGCGCACGCGCTTGATCAGCAGGCGCAGACGATGGCGGTCATGGGCGGGATCGTGCAGCGCCGCGTCGAGTTTTTGCCACTGTTTGCCGAGGCGTTTTTCGATGCGTTTATCCAGATCCTTGAGCAGACCCTGGCGCTGGGACGCGCGCAAAAAGCGTGGAAAGGCGTCGAGAATCATCAGCAACGAAGCCAGTTCCGCACTCGCCGCCAGCGCCGGATACGCCTCGGCCATTTGCGCCAGACGCCGCTGCGCAGCCTCAGGTTGGTCATGCTCAAGCAGATACGCCGCCAACACCTCGCGGTCACGCCACGGTGTGGTCAGATCGCCAACTGCCGAGGCCGCCGCCTCCAATTGCTCGACACCCGGCAAGCCGCGCAACGGCCGCAACAGGCTGCGCAAGCGCCGCACCGTAGTGCGCAAATCATGCAACGCCTCGGGATCAGTGCGCGCAGTCAAGCGCGCCTGACATGCCAGCAGCCGCACATCCAGGCTCAACACATGAGCCACCAAGCGATCGATCATGGGGGTCTACTCCGTAGACAGCTGCAAGCTTCAAGTTGCAAGCTGCAAGCTGAACGGGGTCGCTTTGAGCTTGCCGCTTGCAGCTTGAAACTCGCAGCTGCTGTTAGCGTCCTGCGCGGGATTCGCGGATGTAGAAGCGGGCTTTTTCGGCTTTCTTGCTGCAGCCTTCGAAGCCTTCGAATTGTTGCTGGGTCTTGGCGGCGGTCAGCAGCGACAGCGCTTTGGAATAGCTGACGGTGCCGGCGAAGCCTTCAGCCTTGGCCAGGTCCAGTTCGTGCCAGGCCGCGTCGAGTTGGCTGCCGCAGCTGTCGCGGTACGCGGTTTTGCCGGCACAACCGGCCAGAACCAGAGCCATCAACGGTACACAGATCCAGGCTTTCATCACTCACACCTCAAGGTAGGTCAACAGTCGTGCAGGTAAGACGGCCAAGCGGCGAAAAAGTGCCTCGCCTGCCGCTCAAACCACGTGGCGCAGAGAATAGCGCGCAAGCGTGCGTCGCGAGCGAAAAACGACGTCACCGCTTCGCGCAACGACCTTGGCGATTGAGCCGCTTGGCCGATGCGTGCATTGTGCAGGCTTGTCGGGAGGAAGTTTGATGAAAAAGCGTGTCGCACTGGTGCTGGGCTCCGGTGGCGCCCGGGGCTATGCCCATATCGGCGTTATCGAAGAAATTGAAAAACGCGGCTACGACATCGCCTGCATTGCCGGTTGTTCGATGGGCGCGGTGGTCGGCGGGATCTATGCCGCCGGCAAACTGGATGAGTACCGGCGCTGGATCGAAAGCCTTGATTACCTCGATGTGCTGCGCCTGGTCGATGTGAGTTTCCGTCTCGGCGCGATTCGCGGTGAAAAGGTCTTCGGGCAGATCCGCAAGATCGTCGGCGAGATCAACATCGAAGACCTGCGCATCCCCTACACCGCCGTCGCCGCCGACCTGACCAATCAGCAGGAAATCTGGTTTCAGGAGGGCTGCCTGCACCAGGCCATGCGCGCCTCGGCGGCGATTCCCAGCCTGTTTACCCCAGTGATGCAGGGCAACCGCATGCTGGTCGACGGCGGCATTCTCAATCCGTTGCCGATCGTTCCGGTGGTGTCGAGCCACTGCGACCTGATCATCGCGGTCAACCTCAACGCCACCAATCAGCGGCAGTACAAATTGCCGGTGATCGAGCGGCCAGCGGCGTTCCGTTCGCGCTTCGACAGTCTGATCAAATCCATGGGTTCGAAGTTGCCATTCCGCCGTAAACAGGCCGAGCAATTGTTGAAGCTGGA